>DAIOGX010000001.1:0-162912 GCA_036744995.1 Solirubrobacteraceae bacterium
CAAGCCCCTTGCCGCAGTCCGGACACGCGAACACCGTGTCGGTCAGCGGATAGTGACGGTCGCAGCGGTGGCAGGCCAGACCGGTCGCACACGAGCGCGTCCGCGCGCGCGCGGGAGTTGCTAGATCTAGTTCTGTGTCGGCGCGGCCGGTGCTCATGTCAATGGGCTCATCTCGGCGTGGCGAGTCGATGGCGTGCTGGACAAGCTCATGCCGGTACCACCGAGGATACGCCCGGCCACGGCGTTTGTGTATCGCCATCGTTACCGAGCGCGATCCACAGCTCCTCGGCTATGTGCGGCGCCAACGGCGCGAGCAACTGCGCGAGCACCGTCAGGGCGTCCAGCAGCGCGTCGCGGTTGGCCGCCCCCAGCTCCTCGCTGCGCGCGAGGACACGTTTCTCATAGTCCTTGATGCGATCGAACAGGCGCATCACGTCGCGCACGGCACTGTGCATCTCCAGGGCGAGCATCTCCTCGGTGATCTTCTGGACGCCCCTCTCGGTCCACTGTGCGAGTTTGAGCCTCAGATGCTCGGTCGTGTCTCTGGCCTGATCCCCCTCGCCGGACGGCCGATCACCGCCTGACTGCACAGTCGTGGTCGCGGCGAGCTGGGCTTGGGAGAAGTCCCAGACCTGCGTCAGGAAGCGATGGCAGCGCAGCACCGCCGAGTCACTCCAGTTCAGCGCGCGCTGCGGGCGTGCGGCATACAGCGTCGCCAGGCGAACCGTGTCGGCGCCATAGCGGGCGACGAGCTCGTCCGGGTCCACGACGTTGCCGAGGTGCTTACTCATCTTGCGCCCGTCGCGGATGACCATCTCGTGGAACAGGCACCCCGCGAATGGCTCGCCGTCTGTGAGGAACGCGAGCGGCCCGATGTCGCGCAGGGCCTTGGTGACGATGCGCTGGTCGAACACGAAATTGCCGCTGTCCGATCCGGCGACCACACGCTCGCAGGGCAGCCACGTACGCAGGTCCTCCAGCGCGAAGATCTCATCCAGCGGGCGCTCGCGCTCGGCGGGGGGGACGCAGACGGGCACCCACAGCCACAAAGCGTCGAAGTGACAGTCCAGCGTGTCGGTCTCGCGCTGGGCGGGACCGCCGCAACGGGGACAGGTCGTCCGCACGAAGTCCTCGCGCTCGGCGAGAGGGTTGCCTGCCCCAGTCGGCGTGAGGTCGAGGGGGAGCAGTACCGGAAGCTGCTCCTCGGGCACGGGCACTGCACCGCAATCGCCCTCGCAATACACGATCGGGATCGGGGTGCCCCACGAGCGCTGGCGGGAGATCGAGAAGTCGTTGGCGCGGTAGCGCATCGCTGGATGCAGGCCGGCTACGGACGGAGGGCTCTCGCCGGCGCCCTCATTCACGCTCCCGGCCGATGTCTCATCGCAGGGGTCATCATTCACCTGGAGCCCCAATCTCTGGGCGATCAGCGCGTCGGTGCGGTCGCGCGCCGGGATGCCGAGGACCGCGGTCGCGCCAAACCGGCCGTCCACGACCGGGGAGATCAACACCGGCAGAGGCTCGGCGTCGGCAGGTGAGGGCAGCGTGCGGCCGGTGTCAACCAGCGGGATCGCCTCGGCGTCGCGGGCGTCGCGCTCGAGGCCTCCCGAGCGTAGGTCCTCCAGCTGCTCGCGCACAGTGGGGTCCACGATCCAGCGCTCGACGCCGGGGTGTCGAGGGGAGATCAGCACGAACTGAGCCAGCGCGACGGCATCCCCGTGCGGGGTGAACACCGTCAGGGTCTCACCGCCAGAATCCACGAGGTCGATCTCCTCGCCGTCGACGCGCCCGAGCACGAACCGCTGGCTGGAGAGCGCCACCTCGTCCCAAATGCCACTGTCGGCGAGCTCCGCCAGACGTTTGTCGGCCTCCTGCAGGTAGGGACTGATGCGCAGGTTCCACTGCGGACGCTGGATCAGGCGCACAGGGTTGTGACAGCGCCAGCACAGCCCGCCATCCTCGACCTGGATCGTTGCCAGCGTCGTCTGGCACGTGTCACACCAGTCCACAGCGCCCGTGCCTCGATAGATGAGGCCGGCGTCCAGCAGCGTGAGGAACAGCCATTGCGACCAGCGATACATGAGTGCGTCGGAGCTCATGAACGTGCGGGTCCAATCGAAGGAGTAGCCCAGACGCTGCAACTGCCCGGTCATGTGCTCGGCACAGCGGGCGACCCAATCGCTGGGGGGCTCGCCGCGATCGATCGCGCCGAGCTCGGCGGGCAGGCCGAACGCGTCGAACCCAAACGCAAACAGCACATCCTCGCCGCGCGCGCGCTGAAAGCGCGCGTAGGCGTCTCCAATCGAGTAAGAGCGGACGTGGCCGATGTGGATGTTGCCTGAGGTGAATGGGGCGGAGGGCTTGATGTAGCGGTGCGGTCGATCGCTCTCCGCGGGTGGCGTCGCGAACGCGTCGCGCGCACGCCAGGCGGCCTGCCGGCGCGGCTCGATCACATGCGGGTCATAGCTCGTGGGCGTTCTATCGTTCATCTCAATCGAGCATATCCAAGGGCATTAGCAGCAGTGCGAGCGCTGCTATGCTCGTCCGCCGCGAGTGCAAGGATTCAACGATGGAGATAGAGATCGGACGCGGCAAGAAGGCGCGTCAGGCATACGGGTTTGACGACATCGCGATCGTGCCGTCGCGGCGCACGCGGGATCCCGACGACATCGATATTTCCTGGAAGCTGGGGCCGTATCAATTCGAGCTGCCGCTGCTCGCATCGGCGATGGATGGCGTCGTCTCGCCCCGGACGGCGGGAATCATCGGCAGTCTCGGCGGATTGGCCGTGCTCAACCTGGAGGGCATTTTCACGCGCTACGAGGATGCCGAGGAGCAGCTCGAGCGGATCGCGGCGCTATCGAAGGAGGATGCGACACGCGAGATGCAGGAGATCTATTCAGAGCCGATCAAGTCCGAGCTGATCGCGCAGCGGATCGCGGAGATCAAGGAGCAGAAGGTTGTGGTGGCCGCCTCGCTTACCCCGCAGCGCGTGCTCAAGTACCACGAGATCGCAATGGAAGCCGGGCTGGACGTGCTCGTGATCCAGGGGACGGTTGTCTCGGGCGAGCACGTCTCGACCGTGTCCGAGCCGCTGAACTTGAAGGAGTTCATCCCGACGCTCGACGTGCCGGTGGTGGTGGGCGGGTGTGCCTCCTACCACACGGGATTGCACCTAATGCGCACCGGCGCCGCGGGCGTGCTCGTCGGCGTCGGGCCCGGCGCTGCGTGCACGACTCGCGGCGTGCTGGGGATCGGCGTGCCGCAGGCGACGGCGATCGCGGACGTGGCGCACGCGCGCTCGACCCACATGCTGGAGACGGGTGAGTACTGCCAGGTGGTGGCGGACGGCGGGATGCGCAACGGAGGCGATGTCTCCAAGGCGATTGCCCTGGGCGCCGACGCGGTGATGATCGGCTCACCCCTGGCGCGGGCGTACGAGGCGCCCGGACGAGGATTCCACTGGGGCATGGCTACGTTCCACCCGAGCCTGCCCCGTGGCGCGCGCGTGGCGACGACGCAGAACGGAACGCTCGAGGAGATCCTCGTGGGTCCCGCGCGCGAGAACGACGGCACATTCAACCTCTTCGGCGGGTTGCGGACGTCGATGGCCACATGCGGACACAAGGACCTCGCCGAGTTCAACCGGGCCGAGGTAGTGATCGCGCCCGCGTTGCAGACCGAGGGCAAGGCGTTGCAGCGCGACCAGGGTGTGGGCATGGGCGCCACCAACGGGAAGGCAGCCGCCCTCGTCAATGACTGACGCGTCAGAGGCATCCCCGCCCTCGTTCGGCGGCGTCCTCGATCGCTCGGGTGCCGAGGGTGCCGAGCACGCCACGCTCACTGCGTCCTTGCCGGGAACGCCTCTGACGACGGCTGTCGAGGAGATCGTCGTGCTGGACTACGGCGGCCAGTATTCGCAGCTGATCGCAAGGCGTGTGCGCGACTGCGGGGTGTTCTCAGAGCTGCTGCCCCATCATGTGCCGCTCGAGGAGGTGGCGCGGCGCAAACCCCGCGGGATCATCCTGTCGGGCGGGCCGGCGTCGGTGTACGCCGAGGGGGCCCCAAAGCTGGATCGCGGCCTGCTGGAGCTGGGCGTGCCGGTGCTGGGAATCTGCTACGGGATGCAGCTGCTCGTGCACGAGCTTGGCGGCAGGGTGGAGCAGGCGGAGGTCGGTGAGTTCGGCCGCTCGGAGCTGCATGTGACCGAGCCGGGGGTGTTGCTGAAAGGGATGCCGAAGGAGCAGACGTGCTGGATGAGTCATCGCGACACCGTGTTCGCGCCGCCGCCCGGGTTCACGGCGCTGGCATCGTCGAGCGCGAGCCCGGTCGCGGCGGTGGAGGACACGGAGCGGAGCGTGTATGGGATCCAATTTCACCCGGAGGTCGTGCACACACCGTATGGACAGGAGATATTGACGCGGTTTCTGACCGATGTGTGCGACTGCGAGCGAACGTGGTCGGCTGCGTCGATCGTGGAGGACCAGATCAGGCGGATCCGCGCGCAGGTGGGCGAGGGGCGCGTGATCTGCGGGCTCTCAGGCGGGGTCGATTCCTCGGTCGCCGCGCTGCTCGTGCACAGGGCCGTGGGGGAGCAGCTGACGTGCGTGTTCGTCGATCACGGGCTGATGCGCAAGGACGAGGGCGAGCAGGTGGTGAGCGCGTTCAGGGACACGTTCAAAGTCCCGCTCGTGGCGGTCGACGCCGAGACGCGGTTCTTGGAGAAGCTGAAGGGGGTGACCGAGCCCGAGGCCAAGCGCAAGGCGATCGGGGCGGAGTTCATCCGCGTGTTCGAGGAGGAGGCGGCGAAGCTGAGCGGCGCCGACTATCTGGTGCAGGGCACGCTGTACTCGGACGTGATCGAGTCCGGCGGCGGCACGGGAGCGGCGACGATCAAGAGCCATCACAACGTGGGAGGGCTGCCGGACGATCTGCGGTTCGAGCTCGTCGAGCCGCTGAGGGCGCTGTTCAAGGACGAGGTGCGTGCGGTCGGCGCCGAGCTGGGGCTGCCCGCGCGGCTCGTGTGGCGCCAGCCGTTCCCGGGACCGGGCCTCGCGATCCGGATCGTCGGTGGCGAAGCGACGAAGGAGCGGCTGGACGTGCTGCGCGAGGCCGACAGCATCCTGCAGCAGGAGATTCGCAAGGCGGGGCTGTATCGCGAGCTGTGGCAGTCGTTCTGCGTGCTGCCGGACGTGCGTACCGTCGGCGTGCAGGGGGACGAACGCACGTATGGATATGTCGTGGTGATCAGGGCGGTGACCAGCGACGACGCGATGACGGCCGACTGGGCGCGGCTGCCGTACGACTTGCTGGAGACGATCGCTTCGAGGATGATCAATGAGTTGCGCGAGGTCAACCGCGTCGTTCTCGACATCACGAGCAAGCCTCCGGGGACGATTGAGTGGGAGTAACTGCGCTCGCAATCTCCGTGGGAGTGACTTGGCAGCAAGCCCCCAGCCGACGGATCGCCGTTTCTGGCAAGGAATAGAACCAGCCCACCCGCGTGGCCTGCCGATCGTCGATCGGCCAGCACGTGAGCGACCGAGGACACCGCGGGGGCGACGAGACTAGGTCTGGGCTATGATGTGCCCTCGCGCCGCGCGCTAAGCGTGGCCTTTTTTACGTTATGACCCCCTCAACTTCAACACCTTCGGCCAAGACATATGTAGCCAAGCCAACCGACCGTGAGCGCAACTGGCTCATCGTCGACGCTAACGGCAAGACCCTCGGCCGGCTGGCGACGCAGATCGCGGATGTGCTGCGAGGCAAGCGCAAGCCCGAGTACACCCCGCATATCGATACGGGCGACTTCGTCGTGGTAGTCAACGCGGAGAAGATCCACGTGACCGGGAACAAGCGCGCGGACAAGCGCTACTACCGCCACTCCGGCTACCCCGGGGGCTTGCGTTCGCGCACGTTCGAGGAGATGCTGGCGAGGCGACCCGAGGAGATCATCAGGCTGGCCGTGAAGGGCATGATGCCAAGGAATCGGCTGGCACGAAAGCAGATCACGAAGCTGAAGGTATACGCCGGGCCAGAGCACCCCCACGTGGCCCAGAAACCGCAACCGCTCGAGATTGAGGGCCGCTGATGGCCGACGATGAGGAGACCCCCGAGACCCCCGAGACGCCTGAGGAGCACGCGGTGCCGACGGAGGACGCCGCCGAGATAGCGGGTTCTGTCGAGGACGCCCCGCTCGAGGCTATGCAGGAGGCGAATGAGCACGCCGAGCACGCCGAGGCCGGCGAGGCGGTCGAGCCTTTCGAGCCGACCGCTGGGCACGCCGTTCCGACCGAGGATGCGCTGGAGATCGCCGGAGTCGCGGAGGACGCGCCGCTGGAGGCCGCCCAAGAGGCGGAGGAGCTCGCCGAGGCAGAGGTCGAGGCCGTGGAGGAGATCGTGGTCGAGGAGATCCTTGCCGAGGAGATCGTGGCCGAGGCGGTAGAGGCGGTCGTGGTGGAGGAGATCGTGGCCGAGGCGGTCGAGGCGGAGGTTGTTGCCGTAGAGGAGGTCGTGGCAGAGGAGCTGGAGGAGGAGATCGAGGAGGAGCCGGCCCCGCGCGTGAAGCCGAGTGTGCCGGGGGCGCATCTGGAAGTGGATATCGTCCCTGAGGGGGTCGACCCGCTGGGGCGGAGCGAAGGATATGAGGACCCGTACGCGATCGAGGACGAGGACTCCGAGCAGGCCGAGCAGGACGGGGAGGAGCAGGAGGAGGACGAGGCGCTGGCGGAGCCGATCGCAACGGCCGCGATCGACCTGGCCTCGGGCGCGCGCTACCGCGCGACGGGCAAGCGCAAGACGGCGATCGCCCGTGTGACATTGCGACCCGGTACCGGCACTTATCTCGTCAACGGCCGCACCCTCGAGACTCATTTTCCGCGAACCACCCTGCAGCGGAACATTCGCCAACCGCTGGAGACGGTCGGCTATCAAGATCGGATGGACGTGGTCGCAAGGTTGCACGGTGGAGGCATCTCGGCTCAGGCTGGGGCGCTGCGCCATGGCGTGTCGAGAGCGCTGCTGGAGGCCGATCCGAACCTGCGCGGTGAGCTCAAGCGCCGCGGGTTCTTGACGCGCGATTCACGCGCGAAGGAGCGGAAGAAGGCCGGACTGAAGAAGGCGCGCAAGCGTCCGCAGTTCTCCAAGCGCTAGGACCAAGTCTCGAAGGGAGTGGAGCATGGCCCGCAAGCTGTTCGGGACCGATGGTGTCCGAGGCATCGCTGGGGAGTTTCTGACCGCCGAGCTGGCGCTTGCCTTAGCGCGGGCCGCCACACGCCAGACGGGAGCGGAGCGCCCCCAGGTGCTGGTGATCCGCGACACGCGCGAGTCGGGTGAGATGCTGGAGGCGGCGGTCGCGGCGGGGGTGAGCGCGGCCGGAGGCGATGCGCTGCTGGGCGGCGTGCTGCCGACCCCGGCGGCGCCATTGCTGATCGGGCGCTACGACTTCGACCTGGCGGTGGTGTTGTCGGCGTCGCACAATTCCTACGAGGACAACGGGATCAAGTTCTTCGCCGGCGACGGGTACAAGCTGTCTGACGAGACCGAGCTCGAGATCGAGCTGGAGCTCGAACGGGATGACCGATCGCAGGGCGTGGTCGCCGCCGAAGATAGCGGTTCGGGCAATCCACCCGCGATCGGGCGGATACGCGATCTGAGGGGCGCGGGCGAGGACTACCTGCGCGAGCTGCACACGCGCTTCGCCGGCCTCGACCTGGCGGGGGTGGACGTGCTGCTGGACTGCGCGAACGGGGCCACCCACCATGTGGCCCCGGAGATCTTCCGGCGGTTGGGCGCAAAGGTGACCGTGATGGCGGACGCGCCCGATGGGCGCAACATCAATGCGGACTGCGGCTCCACGCACGTACACGCGTTGGCGAAGGAGGTGGCGAGAGGTGGCCACGCCGTGGGGTTCGCGTTTGATGGCGACGGCGACCGCGTGCTGGCGGTGGACCGTCGTGGAGAGGTGGTCGACGGCGACGAGCTGATGGCGCTCGCGGCGCTGCACCTGCGGGACGCCGGACGCCTGAGCGAGAACGGCGTGGTGGTAACGGTGATGACGAACTACGGCTTCCATGCAGCGATGGAGCGCGCGGGCATCGAGGTAGCGATCACGAAGGTTGGAGATCGCTATGTGCTCGAGGAGCTGTGTGCCCGCGGCTGGGCGCTGGGGGGAGAGCAATCGGGACACATCATCGACATGGGCTTCAACCGCACGGGCGACGGGATCGCGGGCGCGCTGCTCACGCTGGAGGCGCTGGCTGGCAGGGATCTGTCTGAGCGCGACGCGATGGAGAAGCTGCCGCAGCGGCTGGTGAACGTGCGCGTGCGCGACCGCGGCGCGCTGGGGCACGCGCATGAGGTACACGCGGCGGTGAGCGTTGAGGACGAAGCACTGAAGGGACGCGGGCGCGTGCTCGTGCGTCCAAGCGGGACCGAGCCGTTGGTGCGGGTGATGGTCGAGGCGCCGACCGACGCGGAGGCTGAGGAGGTGTGCGACCGGCTGGTCGCACTCGTCGAGCGCGAGCTGGGCTGAGGCGCCGAAGGGGACGATTGTTCTAGAGATTGCGCGGGGGAGCGCTGGTATCTTCGACGGGGTGTGCGGCATCGTTGGCTACGTCGGCAATCGCTCCGTCCGTGAGCTGCTGCTCGATGGGTTGAAGAAGCTCGAGTACCGCGGGTATGACTCCGCGGGGATCTCGGTGATCGGCGAGGACCGGATCGAGACGGTGCGTGCTGTGGGCAACCTCGACGCACTGCGGGCGAAGCTCGACGGTCAGGTCCAGGCCGCGGCCCGGGGCGGGGAGGAGGAGACCGAGGGGGTCGTAGCAGTGGCTGTACGCGAGCCCACCACCGGCATCGGCCACACCCGCTGGGCCACCCACGGGCGGGTGACCGAGGAGAACGCCCACCCGCACTACGACTCCGCAGACCGTTTCCACGTGGTCGTCAACGGGATCGTCGAGAACTACGTAACGCTCAAGGAGCGCCTGCTGGCCACGGGGAGCGTGTTCACATCGGAGACCGATGCGGAGGTGATCGCGCATCTGATCGCCGAGCACTACGACGGCGACCTGGCTGGCGCCGTGCGAGGTGCTTACAGCGAGCTGGAGGGTCACTACGCGTTCGTCGCGATGTGCCTGGACGAGCCCGAGACACTGGTGGGAGCGCGGAGGGAGTGCCCGTTGATCGTCGGCCGTGGCGAGGGCGAGCAGTTCGTGGCCTCCGCGGTGCCCGCCTTCCTGGCGCAGACGCGCAGGGTGCAGTACGTGGACAACGGCGAGATCGTCGTGTTGACCCCCGCGGGCGTGACGATCACGACGTCGGAGGGCGATGCGGTGGAGCGCGCGGTGGAGACGGTCGACTGGGATGAGGACACCGCCGAGAAGGGCGGGTATGAGACGTTCATGCTGAAGGAGATCAACGAACAGGCCGACGCCGTCGCCGAGACGATCGCCGACCGCACCGCGCGCGGCAGCGGCGTCGATCTGAGCGAGCGGGGCGTTCTGGACGAGGCGATCTTGGGCGACGTGAAGCGGATCGTGGTGGTGGCCTGCGGCACTGCCTACCACGCCGGGCTGATCGGGCGCTACGCGATCGAGGAGTGGGCGCGCGTGCCGGTGGAGGTGGACATCGCTTCGGAGTACCGCTATCGCAACCCGGTGGTCGGGCCGGGAGATCTCGTGATTGGGATATCCCAATCGGGCGAGACGGCAGACACGCTCGCGGCGATGCGCAAGGCGCGCGAGCAGGGCGCCGCGGTGCTGGCGATCACGAACGTGATGGGCTCGCAGGTGACACGCGACGCCGACGGGGTGCTGTTTACGCGCGCTGGACTGGAGGTCAGCGTGGCGGCGACGAAGACGTTCCTCTGCCAGGTCGCGGTTGTCTATCTGCTCGCACTGCGCCTGGCCGAGCTGCGTGGCACGCTCGAGCCCGCGCGCCTGGAAGAACTGGTGGGCGAGGTCAAGCGCCTGCCGCACCGCATCGAGCAGGTATTGGCGGGCATGGGCGAGCAGGTGGCGCGCGTCGTCGATGCGTATTGGCAGAGCGAGTTCTTCCTGTACATCGGCCGCCACGCCGGTCTACCCGTGGCGCTGGAGGGCGCGTTGAAGCTGAAGGAGATCTCCTACATCGCCACCGACGCCTACGCCGCCGGAGAGATGAAGCACGGACCGATCGCGCTGCTGGATGAGTCCACGCCGGTGGTGTGCGTGGCGACCGATTCGCCGGTGCTGGAGAAGATGGCGTCGAACATGCAGGAGGTGCGCGCCCGTGGCGCGCACGTGGTCGCGGTGACGACGGCGGGCAACGAGCAGATCGCCAAGCACGCCGACTCCGTGATAACCGTACCGGCGGTGGACTGGATGTTGCAGCCGATCCTCGCGGTGATCCCGCTGCAGCTGCTCGCTTACGAGATCGCGCGCAAGCGCGGCCTGAACGTCGACCAGCCGCGCAATCTCGCGAAGACGGTCACAGTCGAGTAGCTCGCGTCCGTTTGCGCGCCAGCGCTTGCTGTGCCGGTTCGCCGAGCGTCGGCCGGGGAGGACCATCTAGCATCGCTCCTCGTGGACGATATGTTCTCCGACTGGCTGACGCCCCTGCTCGATGCCGAGGCGATGCGCGGTATCGACCGCTGGGCGATCGAGGAGCGTGGGGTGGCGGGGCTGGATTTGATGGAGCGTGCGGGAGCGGGTGTCGCACGGGCGGTCGAGCGTGTGGCGCCCGATGGGCCGGTGGCAGTGGTGTGCGGGAAGGGCAACAACGGCGGCGATGGGCTTGTGGTCGCACGCCTGCTGCGCGACGCGGGGCGGGAGGTAACGGTCGTATGCGTCGCGCCGCCGGAGGAGCTCACGGGAGATGCGCGCGCGAACCTGGATCGCCTGCCGGGGGATGGTCCGGTCCGGATGAGCACGGGCGGGGTGGGGCGGGTGGCGGTTGTCGTGGATGCCCTGCTCGGCACGGGGTTCAGAGGTGCTCCAGATGGCGCGATGGGGGAGGCGATCGACGCCGTCAACGCCGCGGGGGCGCCGGTCGTCGTGAGCGTTGACGTGCCCAGCGGCGTGGATGCCTCGACGGGGGTGGTCTCCGGCATGGCGGTACACGCGTCGCTCACCGTCACGTTCCACGCGGCCAAGCCAGGGTTGTGGATCCATCCAGGCAAGGCACACACGGGCGAGGTCGAGACGATCGATATCGGCATCCCGCGGGGTGAGCCGGGGACGGCCACAATCGGGCTGATCGATCCGTCCGTGCTGGATTTGCTGCCGCGAAGGGGGGCGACCTCGACGAAGTTCACATCGGGGCACGTGCTCGTCGTAGGTGGCTCGCGCGGGCTGACCGGCGCACCGCAGATGGCCGCACAGGCCGCCATGCGCGCGGGGGCGGGATACGTCACCGCTTGCGTGCCCGCAACGCTCGAGGCGATCCTCGCGAGCGCGGGACCGGCGGAGCTGATGACCCGCGCGCTGCCCGACGACGACGATGGCGGGCTGACGGCCGGCGGTGTGGCGAGCGTGCTGGACGCCACCGAGCGGGGTGGTGTGCTGGCGCTTGGACCCGGGCTGGGGCGCGGTGACGGGGCGGTCGCATTCGCACGCGCGCTGGCGCGCGAGGCGAAGGTCGCGCTCGTGCTCGATGCCGATGGGCTGAACGCGCACGCGGGCCTGCTGGGCGACCTGGCGGGCAGGAAGGCTCCGACCGTGCTCACGCCGCACGCGGGCGAGCTGGGACGACTGCTGGTGCTTGACAGCAATGAGATCGAGCGCGAGCGGCTGCACCACGTCCGCACGGCCGCCGAGCGAGCGCGGGCGGTCGTCGTGTTGAAGGGCGACGATACGCTGATCGCCGACCCGTCCGGGCGTGTGGCCGTCAGCCCGGGCGCCTCGCCGGCGCTGGCCACCGCCGGCACCGGCGATGTGCTGACAGGGGTGATCGCCGCGCTGCTCGCCGCTGGGCTCGATTCGTTCGCAGCGGCGGCGGCGGGTGTCTCATTGCACGCCGAGGCCGGCCGCGAGGCCGCGCGCCGGCAGGGCGCGGCCGAGGGTGTGGTCGCCTCTGACGTGATCGCCGCGCTGCCGGCTGCGCGAGGGGGTCGATGAGCATGCGCCGCGCGCAGGCGAACGTGAACGTGGCGGCGATCGAACGCAACTGCGCACGCCTACGGACCGAGCTGCGCGTGGGCGTGGAGCTGTGCACGGTGGTGAAGGCCGACGGCTACGGCCATGGCGCGGTGCAGAGCGCCCGGGCGGCGCTTGCCGGCGGCGCGAGCTGGCTGGCGGTCGCCTGCGCGGAAGAGGCGCGTGAGCTGCGCGACGCGGGCATCCGTGACGCGCGCGTGCTGGTGATGGGCGCCCTCGACCCGGCTGATGAGCTGAAGAACGCGCTCGCGGCCGCCGCGGATGTGGTCGTGTGGCACGAGCGGGATGTAGAGGCGGTCGCCGCCGCGGGTGGGGGTCGGGTGCATGTGAAGCTCGACTCCGGCATGGGACGCCTCGGCACGCGCGACCCCGGTGAGGCATCGCGTGTGGTGGCCGCCGTGCGCTACACCGCCGGCGTCGAGCTGGCGGGGGTGATGAGCCACTTCGCGACCGCCGACGATTTGCGCGACGACGGCTTCTTCGTCCGGCAACTTGCGCTCTTCGCCGATTGGGCACGCGAGGTGAAGGCCGACCATCCGGGCATCGTGGTGCACGCGGCAAACAGCGCCGCCATGTTGCGCGACCCGCGCGCGCACTTCGACATGGTGCGCTGCGGGATCGCCGTCTACGGCATGGACCCTTTTGGCGAAGATCCAACCTCCCACGCATTGGAGCCCGCGCTCGAGCTGAGCTCCTACGTGGCCGAGGTCAAGCCGTGCGGCGCGGGCGAAAGCGCCGGCTATGGGCGACGGTTCGTGGCCGAGCACGACACGTACCTCGGGGTGCTCCCGCTCGGCTACGGGGACGGCTTCAGGCGCGGGCTGTCGAACAACGCGGAGGTGCTCATCGCCGGACGCCGCCACCCGCTCGTGGGGACGGTGAGCATGGACAACATCACCGTCGACCTCGGCCCTGACCCGACTGCCGAGGAGCTCCGCGGGGCGCAGGGGATCCTGATTGGGGAGCAGGGAATGGAGCGGATCACCGCCGAGGAGGTCGCCCAACGGCTTGACACGATCAACTACGAGGTGACATGCGCCCTGACGCCGCGCGTCCCGCGGATCTACCACCGCGACGGCATGCCGCTGTGAGCGACGACCCGCTGGAGGTCGTCCGTTCCGCGCTCGTAGGTAAGCGAGCCTGGCTGGTGGGTGGCGCGCCGCGTGACCGCGCGCTTGGCCGCGAGACGGCCGATCTGGACGTGGTGATCGACGGCGACCCGGCGCAGGCCGCGCGTGCGGTGGCCCACGCCGCGGAGCGAGCTGCGTGCTTTGAGCTGTCCGAGGACTATGGCGCCTGGCGTGTCGTCGCACGTGACGGGGCCTGGCAGGTGGACGTTGAGCCGCTGCGCGGTGGGACGCTCGAGGCGGACCTCGCGCTGCGCGATTTCACGGTCAACGCGATCGCCGAGCCGATCGATGGGGGCGCGCCGATCGACCCGCGGGGCGGGCTGGAGGACCTGACGGCGCGCCGTCTGCGCATGGCTGGACCGAGCGCGTTTGCCGACGATGCGCTGCGGGTGCTGCGGCTCGTGCGGATCACGGTGGAGCTCGATCTGCAGCCGGAGCCCGACACTTTGCGCGCCGCCCGGGCTGGCGTGGGTGGGTTAGAGGGGGTGTCCTCGGAGCGGGTCTTCATGGAGTTGCGCCGGATCCTCGCCGCGCCCCGCGCGTTGCGAGGCCTCGAGCTGATGGGAGAACTGGGGGTCACCGCGGTTGTGCTGGGAGAGCTAGAGGCGCTGCGCGGGGTCGAGCAGAACCGCTTCCACCATCGCGATGTCTACGGCCACACGCTCGAGGTGCTCGAACAGACGATCGCCTTGCAGGCAGACCCGGGCGCGATGCTCGGCGAGGAATTCGGGGCGGAGGTTGCCGCACTGCTCGGAGAGCCGCTCGCGGATGGCCTATCCCGCGGCGACGCGCTGCGCTGGGGGGCGCTGCTGCACGACGCCGCCAAGCCTCTCACCCGCGCGGTGGGGCCCGCGGACGGGCGCGTCACGTTCATCGGCCACGACGCGCGCGGAGCGGAGCTGGCCCGGACGGTGCTCGGCAGGCTGCGCACGAGTGAGCGGTTGTGCGCCCACGTCGCGGCGCTCGTCAGAAATCACCTGCGCGCGGGCTTCCTCGTCCATGAGCCCCAGCCCCTATCGCGTCGCACGGTGTATCGCTATCTGCGCGCCTGCTCCCCGGTTGAGGTCGACGTGACGCTGCTCTCCGTCGCCGACCGTCTCGCCACGCGCGGGGATCGCTCAGAGGAGTCGATCGACGCGCACATGCGCGTCGTCCACGGGCTGCTCACAGACGCGTTGCGCTGGCGCGCCGAGGGCCCGCCACAGCCGCTCCTGCGCGGTGACGAGCTGGCCGGAGAGCTCGAAATGCCTCTCGGCCCGCGCGTCGGAGAGCTATTGGAGGCGCTCGCCGAGGCACAGTACGCGGGCGAGATCTCGACCCGCGCTCAGGCGCTCGCCTACGCACGCGCACATGTCGGTACCGAATAGGCTTCCACGATGGCCGATCCAAACTGCGTCTTCTGCAAGATCCTCGCGCATGAGCTGCCCGCCACGATCGTCGACGAGGACGAGCGTACGATCGCCTTCATGGACATCGCTCCCGCCACGCGCGGGCACGCGCTCGTGATCCCACGCGCGCACGCTACCGATCTACTGAGCGTCGATCCCGAGGACCTGCGGGCGGTGGCGGTCGCCGCGCAGCGCTTGGCGGTTCGCGCTAAGGAGCGGCTGGGCGCCGACGGGGTGAACTTGCTCAACTCCTGGGGCGCCGTCGCCTGGCAGACGATCTTCCACTTCCACGTCCATGTGATCCCACGCTACGCTTCAGATCCGCTGCGGCTGCCATGGGTGCCCGAGCCCGGCGATCCAGGCGAGATCGCGGTCGCGGCGCAGGAACTCGCGCGCGGGTAGCGAAGTAAACGAACCGCTACATCGACGCTTCCGTCGTGTTCCATGGCCCATATGAGACGCACATCCACAGCGATCCTGCTCACAAGCCTCGTGCTAGTGCTGGCTCTGCCCGCGGTCGCGCCGGCGACACTCACCGAAGTAGGCGTGATCCCGCCTACGACCAGCCCGGAAACCGTTCCGAGCTGTCCTGCCAGTCCGTGTCTGGCCGTCAGCCGCACCACGGGCTTCCAGGTCAAGGTCGGCAAGGCGATCAACATCCTCTCCGCCCCGCGTGCCGGCACCGTCGTCGCCTGGACGATCATGCTCGGCAAGCCCAATGCCACCCAGATCAAGTTCTTCAACGCCAACGAGGGTGGTCCGGCCACGGCGGGCATCGCGGTCCTGCGCCCTGAACGCAAGCCGAACCTCACCTACAAGCTGATCTCCCAGAGCCCGATCGTCAAGCTCGAACCGTACTTCGGCAAGACCGCTCAGTTCCCGCTGGAAACGACGCTAACGGTCAAAAAGGGCGACGTCGTGGCGCTGACCGTGCCTTCCTGGGCGCCGGCGCTGGCACTGGGTTTCGGTAAGGACACCTCCTGGCGGGCCAGCCGGTCCAAGAGCCAGTGCTCGAGCACAAGCGCACAGACCACCCAGACACAGATCGGCGCCGCCGTGCAGTACTACTGCCTGTACCAGACTGCGCGCCTGGTCTACAGCGCAACCCTGATCTCCACTCCTTAAGGCCTAAGGAGCGCTGGCGCCGCCGGTGGGGCTGCTGGGGCCGGCAGCCGATTCGCTGCTTTTCCCACCAGTTTCAGAGCTCGAGGGTTTTTCTTTTTCCGCGGACGCCCCGCCGGATGCGCTTGTTTCGCTCGAGCTTTCTTTTTTGCTGGCTTCACTCGAGGCGGCTTCGCCGCCGGACGACGATTCTTCGCCGGTTGTCGTCTTCGGTGTGGTTGACGTCGTCGAGCTCGAGGTCGTCTGCACGGACGCCTTTTCGGCGCTCGTGTCCGTGGGCGGAGTGATATCGGGGGTGCTCTTTGGCACCGCGTCGGAGACGCTGCTTCCGCCTCCGCACGCGCTCAAAGTCACGCCGCAGAGAAGCGTCGCTGTCGCGGCGAGCAGGGTGCGGCCGATCATTCGCCGGTCAGGACGCGAGAGCGTGACGTGACGGACGCCGCTCACGTCCCGAGCGGTCCCATGCGGCGGCCGCAGGTGGGGCAGTCGTTCAGGTCCTTCTGCGCGAGCTGGTCACACCAGGGGCAGAGGCGCAGGTTCTCCACTGCCCACGGGAGCCGCGAAGGCGAGGGGGCGAGGGGCAGCAGCTTGCCCACGATCTCGAGTGGCTCGCCGGATTCGCGGTCCAGATAGATCTCATCGGGCCGCGCCTCGATCACCACCTCCCGCTCGCTGGCGGGATTGCGCAGGCGATAACGCTGTTGCGTGCTCACCCGTGGGACTTTATCGGAGCGGGTGGGCAGCACGCTCGGCCGGTCGCCTGGCTGGCAGGCTGCCTGGCCGACGCCCCTGCGACGTAGGCGCACGCGCGATTGGTTGCGAAGGTTTGGGGCGCTGGTCTTGGGATGACTTGGCGTACGCTGCGATCGCGGCGACTCGGGGCGAGCTGGCCGGTCTCGAGAAGCCGTGAGCGGGAGCTCGCGGAGTGGCGGTGGCCATGGCGGCGGCCGTCTCGACGGCCGCGCCTTCGGATAGAGTTCCGCCCGCTTATGCAAGCTTTCGTCGCTTCGGGGGGTCTCATCAGCAGGAGCCTGGGCAAGCTCGGCCTGCGTGTCGGCGCCGGCGTCCTATTGGGCGCCGTCGCGCTCGCGACCGCTGGCTGCGCCGGGGTCAAGAGCGCCGACAACCCCAACCTGATCGTGGGCAAGCAAGAGTTCGTGGCCAAGTGCGGCTCCTGCCACACGCTCGCACGGGCGGACACCAAGGGGACGGTCGGCCCCAACCTCGACGAAGCCTTCAGCGCGGCCGTCGCCGAAGCCGACGGTCACGACACGATCCGCGGCGTAGTCGAACACCAGGTGCTCTACCCCAACCCCGAAAACGTGATGCCCAAAGAACTCGTCCACGGAGCCGTGCTCACGGACGTCGCCGCCTACGTGGCTGAAGCAGCCGCCAAGCCCGGCTCCGACACTGGTCTGCTGGCCAGCGCCGTGCAGGCGCCCGGTGCGGGTAAGCCCGCGGTCGAGAAGGCCGGCAAGCTGGAAATCGACGCCAACCCAGCGGGTCAGCTCGCCTACACCACGACCACGGCCACGGCCACCCCCGGAGCGGTCACGATCACGATGGCCAACATGTCCGGCGTCTCGCACAATATCGCCGTCGAAGCGGGCGCCGGCGGAGCGACCGCGAAGGGCGCGCCGATCGGCGCGAGCTCGTTCATCACCAAGGGCAGCACCTCGGTGACGCTCAAGCTGAAGCCAGGCGCCTACACGTTCTTCTGCCAGGCCCCCGGCCACCGCGCCGCAGGGATGTACGGCACGCTGACCGTCAAGTAAAGAAGCTCAGGGGGCTCCGGCAGACGGCGCCACCAGCGGATGGCTGGCTGCGACGAAGAACCAGAGCACCAGAGCGGTGAAGGCGAGGATCACGACCACCACGATGAGAAGCTCGATCGCGCTCTGCCATTCTCTTTTCTTGGGGCTCATCAGTGTCGTGAATCGCAAGTTCGCACGTAATCTCGACGGGCCAATCCCGCGTCAGCGTGCGAAATCAGTGGCTGCTAATGCCTTCGAATTCATGACTCAAGACACTAGAAGATTGCCCGCAGGATGAGGATGAGGCCGACGATCACCGCGATTACCACGATCGAGTAGAGCAGGAAACGGAACGCCTCATCCTCGCTGCGCAGCGGGTTCAGCACGACAATGACGGTTGTGGATGGGCAGCGCGACCGAAGGTCGCGGTCGGGGCAAGGACAGCGGGAGCGAAATCGCAATCTGCTGCGCACATGAGCGACCGAGGACGCAGAATCCGCGGAGTGTCCATGGCCGTCAGAGGACGTAGACCGTCGTATACACCACGAGCCACATGATGTCGACGAAGTGCCAGTAGATCCCGGGCACCTCGACCCCGCGATGCTCCTCCGGGCTGTAGTGCCCGCGGAAAGCGCGGATGGTCACGAACAGCAGCAGCAGCAGCCCGATGAAGACGTGCGCGCCGTGAAGGCCCGTGAGCGAGTAGAAGATCGTCTGCTGGGCGTGGTCCTGGGGGGCGAAGCCGATGTTCGCGTACTCGTTGATCTGGACGAACAGGAAGGTGCAGCCGAGCAGAAAAGTCGTGAGCATGCCGGCCTTCAGCCCGAAGCGGTTGCCCTTCTTGATCGATGTCTGCGCCCAATGGACCGTGAACGACGAGGACACGAGGATCAGGGTGTTGACGCCCGCCACGTTCTCCGGCAGTTGGGTCCCAGGAGCGGGCCATGGCGAGCCTTGGGCGATGCGGATGAAGAAGTAGGCGGTGAAGAACGCCCCAAAGACCATCACCTCGGAGATGATGAAAAGCAGCATCCCCAGCAGCTGCGGCTCGACACGCGAGCTGCGGTTCGCGGGCGGCGGGCCGTGATGGTCGCCGTGAGGAGCGGCGTGGGCGGTGATGCTGGCTGCCTCCATCGTGTTCCTATGTGGCCGGCGTCGCCGTCGCCGCGGTGGTGTCGTGGATGTCAACGACTACGTGTTCGACGTTCGCCGAGGTGGCGTGACGCACGCGTTCGATCAGGTTCGAGCGCATCCAGCCGGACCGCTCGCCGGGGAGCGTGGAGATGATCACATCATCCACCCTGAACAGCTCCAGCGCGTTGAGCGTGGCCGTGTAGGGGTCGGGGTCTCCGATCATGCCCGAGCTGAGCATGCCGGCGGCGTGCAGGCGGTCGAGCATCGCGGCCAGGCGAGCGCGCGCCTCTTGCGGTGCGGAGCCGCTGCCGTCCTGCTGGGGGATGACGGCGATAAACAGCTGCTGCCCCGCTTGCGCTGCCTTTTCCTTCAGGTGCTCCAATAGCTCATCCCCGCCGGCGGTTTTACTGGCGACCACGAGCGTCACGTTGAACGGCAAACCCTCCTGCTCGAGGTCGGTCACCACGTGCTCCACCGGCAGACCCGAGGCGTTCTGAATGCGCTCGATCAGGTCACGGCGCAGCCAGCCCGACTGCAGGGCCGGATGGGTGGAGAGGATGATCTCATCAGGGCGGCGCTCGGCGATTGCGTCCATCGTGGCCAAGAACGGATCGGGATCACCGACTTCGCCGGTGGCCTCGATCCCCTCGCCGGTGACCGTCGAGATGGCGAGGTCGACTCGCACCTGGGCGGATTCGCGCACCGCCTCGTCGTAGATCACGAGGCCGGCCGTGGGCTTGCTTTGGGGCACGACGAGACGGAAGCGAGTCTCGCCGGCGGCGGCGCGCGCACGGACCGCGTCGAGCAGCTTCGACCCGCCGAGCGTGCGGTTGGCGACCACCAGGATCTCCTTCATCGGGCTCGCCCTCCGTCTGTCTGATTTCCGCTCATCCTGGGTTGTCTCCCGATCACTCGCTGGGGGCTCGAAGAATGCTCGACCCGGCGGCGACCGGCGTGGGAGCCGGTGCGAGGATGCCGTGCACCGCGCCGGGCACGCCGTACTCGTACGGGCCACCCACCACGGTCGGGACCTTGTCGAAGTTGAAGATCGGCGGCGGTGAGCTCACCTGCCACTCGAGCGTCATTCCCCGCCACGGGTTGGCCACGCTGCGCGGGCCCCCGCGCCAGCTGGTGACCATGTTGTAAACGAAGATCAGCGTGCTCAGGCCAAGCAGCCAGCTGGCGATCGAGATGAACAGGTTCGCTTCGGCAAACTGGGTGGCGTAGGTCGCCACGCGCCGGGGCATGCCGTCCAGGCCGAGGAAGTGCATCGGTAGGAACGTCAGGTTGAAGAATATGAGGGTGCTCCAGAAGTGCCATTTGCCCAGGCGCTCGTCGAACATGCGCCCGGTCATCTTCGGGAACCAGTAGTAGACGCCGGCGAAGATCGTCATCAGTGAGCCACCGAAAAGCACGTAGTGGATGTGTGCGACGATGAAATAGCTGCTGCTCAGGTCGATGTCGGCCGGGAGCATCGCGAGCGCCACGCCGCTGATGCCGCCGAGCGTGAACGTAGCCAGAAAGCCCAGCGTGAACAGCATCGGCGTGTCCAGGTGCAGCACCCCGCGCCACAGCGTCGCCAGCCAGGAGAAGACCTTGATGCCGGTCGGCACGGCGATGATGGCGGTCGTGATCGCCATCGGGATCCTGATCCAGGCGGCCATGCCGGAGGTGAACATGTGGTGCGCCCACACGGTGAACCCGAGCACGATGATCGCCAGCAGCGAGAACGCCATCATGCGGTAGCCGAAGATCGGCTTGCGCGACTTCACGGCGATGATTTCTGAGATGATCCCGAAGCCGGGCAGCATCATGATGTACACCGCCGGGTGCGAGTAGAACCAGAAGACGTGCTGATACATGAGCACGTCGCCGCCCTTGCCGGCGTTGAAGAAGTTGAATTTGAGCGCGCGGTCGAGCAGCACGAAGAACTGCGATGCGGCGATGAACGGGGTCGCGATCACGACCAGCAGCGAGGTCGCGAAGTTCGCCCACACGAGCAGCGGCAGCCTGAAGAAGCTCATCCCCGGCGCCCGCATCGTGATGATCGTGACGAGGAAGTTGAGCGCGGTCATGATCGAGGAGGCGCCCGCGAACTGCACGCCCAGCGCGAAGAACGTCTGCCCAACCGGAGCGTTCGTCGACAGCGGCGCGTAGGCCGTCCAACCGTCGGCGAACGCCCCGCCCGGCGCGAGGAAGCTGCCGAGCATCAGCGCGCCGGCGACCGGTAGCAGCCAGTAAGAGAGTGCGTTCAGGCGCGGGAACGCCATGTCGGGCGCGCCGATCATCAACGGCAGCACGAAGTTCGCCAAGCCCGCGAACACCGGGATCACGAACAGGAAGATCAGCAGCGAGGCGTGCACCGAGAACAGGCTGTTGTAGGTGTTCGCACTCACGAATTGTGCGCCCGGCTGCGCGAGCTCGACGCGCATCAGCATCGCGAGCAATCCGCCCACGAGCAGGAAGAAGAACGACGTGACCGTGTACTGGATGCCGATCACCTTGTGGTCGGTGTTGACCCGGAAGTAGTCCTTCCACGTGTACGCGCCGTGGCCGGAGTGATCCTCAGGGCGGGTCGGTTTGCCGAGCGCCCAGTAGAACCAATAGTCGAAGCCGCCGATCCCAACCAGGAACAGCAGCGGCGAGGAGATCAGCGAGACCGTCAAGATCGCTTCGCCGTCGATGTAGTGGTGGAAGGTGCCATGACCGGTGGTCATCCGCACCAGCCAAGTCAGCCCGGTCGCGAACGCCACGCCGAGCACCATCATCCAAGCGGCGCGGTAGAAGCCCGGGGCGCGCAGTTTCGCACCGAGCGACGTACTGCCTCCTCCGCGGGGTGACATGGCAGGGCCCGCTTGGGTGGGGGTCGGCGTGTGCAGCGCGGTCGCCATCAGCGTGCTCCCATCTGATGCCTCATCGTCGACATTATGATCCTCGCGTCTCGCCGGAGGTCGCGCCGGCGGTCGCACCACTCGTGCTCACGTTTGCGGGAACATAGGTCGTGGCGGAGACAGAGGCGGTGCTGCTGGGGGCGCTGGCGCCCACGCCGGTGGAGGCGGTGGCGACGGTGGAGCCCTTGCCTTCCTGGCTCTTCAACCATGCCTGGAACTGGGCAGGCGGCACCACATGGACGGTGGAGCGCATCAGCGAGTGTCCGACCCCGCACAGCAGGTTACAGACGACCGGGTAGTCGCCAAGCCTGTCCGGTGTCGCCCGGTAGTGAGTGGTGATGCCGGGCACGACGTCCTCCTGCAGGCGGAAGGCGGGAACCCAGAAGGCGTGGATGACGTCCTTGGAGTGCATGTTGAAGTCCACCGTGTCGCCCTCCGGCAGGTAGAGCTCATAGCTCTTCAGCGGCGCCCCGCCGGTGACCGACGAGGGATATTCATAGGACCAGAAGAACTGCTGGCCGGTCACGCCCACCTGGATTTCCGGCACGCCGCTCGGCTTCTTTTCGTTGTCGTGCAGGATCACAAACGAGTAGGAGACGAGCCCGAGCAGCAGGATCGCCGGGACCGCCGTCCAGAGGACCTCCAGGCGTGTGTTGCCGTGGATCGGCGGCCCGTCCTTGAGCTCCTCGCCGGGCTTCATGCGGAACTGCCACACCGAGTACAGGATCACCGTCACGACGAGCACGAAGATCGGAATCGAGGCGACCACGAGCACGTGGTCGAGCTGGTCGGTGTTGTGCGCCTGCGTGGACCCCTCAACGGGGAACCAGTTGATCTCATAGCTGAGGACGATGCCGATCGCGATCGCGATCGCCGCCACCACGCCCGTGCCGATCAGCGAGCGACGCCTATCCATGGGTTGTTGCCGCGCCCGCGGTCTGGTTGCCCGATGCCTTGTCCACAGCGATCCCCTCAATCACGACGCGTGATCCTAATGCCTTGTGCCGATGCGATGCCGGGACCTTGACCGCGCGTGCCCCCCGTACTAGATTGAGGCAATCGTTGCAAATGTGTCGGCAGTCAGCTTGACGAGCGGCTGAGCGGTAACTGAGTGGGAAAGGAGATGCCATGCAGGTTCAAGAAGGCATGAGTCAGATGGTCCTCACGGTCGGCCCGGACCATACCCTGCGTGCTGTCGCGCGACTGATGTCCGAGCGCAAAGTGGGCGCGGCCGTCGTCATCGATCCCGAGGGGCACGGCCCGGGAATCATCACCGAGCGGGACATCCTGCTGTCGCTCGGGGCCGGGCAGGACCCGGACCGCGAGTCCGTCGCTGAGCACCTCACGCGCGAAGTCGTATTCGCCGCGCCCGACTGGTCGCTGGAGGAGGCCGCGGCGGCGATGATGCGTGGTGGCTTTCGCCACCTGATCGTGCTCGAGCGGGGAGAAACCGTGGGCATCCTCTCCGTGCGTGACGTGGTGCGCTGCTGGACTGGCGACGGAGCGATCTGCCCTGTGCCTGTGAGTTCAGCGACGGACTAGAGGTCTCCACGGTGGAGAGCGCACGTGCTCATGGCGCTGTCGTCGGCTAGTTCGGCCCATGCTCGGCTTCCAAGGTGGATGTGGCTCCGGGAAGGCCTCAAGTATCTCGATGCCAATCGTGCAGCCTCCACCGCTCACCAAGCAGTGTCCACCATCGAGTCTTTCGCCTGTCGGGGTGAGAGATTTGCTCACTGCCGCGGAGCCGTTCGAGTCAAACCCCCAATGACCTGAGAGGATCGCTATGGCCAGGGCTGCGATGATCGCGACTTCGAGTGTGACCAGCGTCAGACGCGCGAGGCCCGACCTTTGCTTTTGCTGCCGCGGGACTCGCTGTATGAGCCGTGTGATCTCTGGGCTCGGGATTGGGGCTTCCATGGCTCTGCGAGGGGCTCGTTCGCGTGCGATCTGCGACCTCAAGCGATGCTTGGCACGATGAACGCGGAGCTTGGCTGCGTTCTCGGAGCAGCCGAGGGCTTTGGCCAGCTCGGGAACGCTCAGTTCCTCCCAAGCGATCAGGCCGAGCAGGTCTTGCTGCCTTCTTGGCAGGCGCGCGAGCGCCTGCCAAGTGCGGTCGACACCTTCGCGTTCGAAAAGCTCTCGAGGCTGAGGCGGTCGCTCGAGGCCCAGTCGAATACGTAAGTTGCTGCGCCGCTGCTCGGATCGGCGCTGATTTGCCAATACGCGACGCGCGGTGCCATATAACCAGAGTCTCGCCTCATCACCCTTGGGCACATCCGCCAGACGACGCCAGGCGATCAAAAACGTCTCGGCGACCACTTCGGCTGCATCCTCTGTGGAGGCTCGGCGCAACGCGTAGCTGCTTATCCGGGCATGGTTGGTCTGGTAGAGGACGTCAAATCGCCTCCGGGCGTCATCTTCTTTCTTGCCGCTCACAGCAAACTCCGCATAACCTCTCATGTCCGATCGGTCCCGGAAGTTTCGGCTCTCCGTGCGCGATGTGGAGCGTTGCTGGACCGATGACGGAGCGATCTGTCCAGTACCGGCGAGCTCGGCGGCGGCGTTCTAGCGCGGTGGCCTAAAGCAACGGCCTAGCGCGGTTGCATGGTCCGGTGCGGTGGGATGGTCGCTAGTGCGGGTCGAGCGGGAGCTCGTCGATTTCGTGGCGCGTGTCTTTGATCCAGCGGATGGCGCAGCCCAGCGTCAAGAGAACGCCGACGACCGTGAGCTCGATGAAGGTGGTGACGCCGACGAGCGCCAAGGTAATCCCGACCGCGGTGAGCATTGGCAGGATGGTCGGTCCCGGGAGGTGGATCTCCTCGCCTACCGGCGGGACCTCAGGGTCGAGCGGGCTCATGAGACGTACACGGCCGCGACGATAAACGTGATGCCGAACATGAACATGCAGATCGCGCATACGATCAGCCCGGTGCGAATGTTCTTGCGTGCGAGGCGTCGGTTCATCCGCGGCTGGTCATCGTGGGTGGCGAAGTCATCATCGTGGGGCCAGGGCTCATTCTATAGATGGGCGTCGGCCACCATCGCGCAGAACAACAGCGCCAGATAGGCGAGCGAGAAGAGGTAGAGCTGGAGCGCCGAGCGACGGTCCGCCCGACGGTAGAGACGGATGGCGCCGCCGACGAAGCCAAAGCCGAGCAGCATCGAGGCTACGAGATAGATGGCGCCGAAGCCGCCGGCGCAGAACGGCAGCTGCGTGACCGCGTATAGCAGCACCGTGTAGAGCAGGATCTGCCGGCGTGTCTCTGACTCCCCGCGCACGACCGGCAGCATCGGCACGCCGACCTTCTCGTACTCGTCCTTCATCAGCAGGCTCAGTGCCCAGAAGTGGGGCGGCGTCCAGAAGAAGACGATGAAGAACAGGATCACGGCGGTGCCGCTGACGGACCCGGTGACCGCCGCCCAGCCGACGAGTGGGGGGATCGCTCCGGCGGCTCCACCGATCACGATGTTCTGCGGTGTGCGCCGCTTGAGCCAGACGGTGTAGAGCAACACATAGCCGAGGAAGCCCGCGAACGACAGGCTCGCGGCGAGCACATTGACGGTCAGCGAGAGCTCGATGAAGGAGAGGGCCGCGAGTATGCAGCCAAAACCAAGGCCCGCTCCAGGGGATACCCTCCCCGAAGGGATCGGCCGATTGGCTGTTCGGCCCATGAGCGCGTCGATATCCCGGTCGAACCAGTGGTTCACGGCACCCGCGCCGCCCGCCGACAGGTAGCCGCCGAGGCAGGTCAGTCCGACCAGCGCCGCGGAGGGGTTGCCTGCCACATACATCGTCGCGATCGTCGTCAACAGCAGCAGCGACTGGACCTTCGGCTTGGTCAGCTCGACATAGTCGCTCAGCAGCTGGCGCGTACGCGGCGCCAGGCCGAGACGGGCCACGTCGAGCGAGGACGCGACGCTGGGCACCGCTAAACCCCGACCTGTGTGGCTCCGGCGGGAACGGTGGCGTCGCCCGAGACCGTCCCGCCGGTGCTCCGTCGCTCGATCTCGCGGCGGATGTCCTTCATCGGTTCCGCCGAGCGCACGAGCGGGATCGTGTCGAAGTTGTTCGCCGGCGGGGGGGAGGTCGTGAACCACTCCAGCGTGTTCGCTTTCCAGGGGTCCGGCCCGGCGATCACGCCCACCTTGAGACTGCGCGCCACGTTGATGATCGTCACGAGCACCCCGGCGGCGAGGATGAACGAGCCGACTGTGGAAATCTGGTTGTACAGCGCCAGATGCCCGACGTTGTCGTACTCGTACACCCGCCGAGGCATACCGTCGAGGCCAATCACGTGTTGGATCAGGAAGGTGGCGAGAAAGCCGAAGAACATCAGGTAGAAGCTCAGCTTGCCCAAGCCTTCGTCGAGCATCCGTCCGGTGATCTTCGGAAACCAGTAGTAGATCGCGGCGAAGATCGTGAACACCGAGCCCCCCACCAGCACGAAGTGGATGTGGGCGACGACGAAGTACGTTTCGTTCAGCTGCCAATCGACGGGGAAGACCGCGAGGAAGACCCCCGAGATCCCTCCGATCAAGAACAGCGCAAGAAAGCCCACGCAGAAGAGCAACGGCGTCTTGAATTCGATCGTGCCTCGCCACAAAGTGGCGATCCAGTTGAGCATCTTCACGCCCGTCGGTACGGCGATCAGGAACGAGCTGAGCATCACGAACACGAGGATCGCCTCGGGCAGCGGCGTGGTGAACATGTGGTGCGCCCAGGTGAGAAAGCCAAGGAAGGCGATCGCCACGGTCGAGGCGGCGATCGCCTTGTAGCCGAAGATCGGCTTGCGCGCGAACACCGGCAGGATCTCCGAGACCAAGCCGAAGCCGGGCAGCACCATGATGTAGACCTCGGGATGCCCGAAGAACCAGAACAGGTTCTGCCACAACAGCGGCGAGCCGCCCTCGGCCGGATCGAAGAAGTGCGTACCGAAGTGCCGATCGGTGAGCAGCATCGTCACCGCCGCTGCGATCACCGGCATCGCAAAGATGATCAGGACCGAGTAGGTGAGGATCGCCCAGACGAACAACGGCAGCCGGCCCCAGCTCATGCCGCGCGCGCGCATATTGGCGATCGTCGCGTAGAAGTTGACGGCCCCCAGGATCGAGGACAGCCCGGTGAGGTGGATCAGGTAGATCCACGCATCCTGCCCGCCACTCGGCGAGTAGATCGCGTTGGACAGTGGCACGTAGCTCGTCCAACCGGCTTCCGGGGGGTTCCAGAAAATCGAGGCGTAGAAGACAATGCCGCCGGCCAGCAAGAGCCAGAAGGAGAGCGCGTTCAGACGCGGGTAGGCCATGTCGCGTGCACCCACCATCAGCGGTATGAAGTAGTTCGCGAGGCCCGCCATCATCGGCACGACGAACAGGAAGACCATCGTCGTGCCGTGCATCGTGAACAGCTGGTTGTAGGTCTCCGGGGTGACCAGCGTGTTGTTCGGCGCGCCGAGTTGCAGGCGGATCATCAGCGCCTCGACTCCGCCGAGGCAGAAGAACACGAACGTGGTGACCATGTACATGATCCCGATCCGCTTGTGATCGGTGGTGGTGATCCAGCTCGTCCAGCCGTGTGCCTCGCCGTCCGACTGCCGATCGGCGGTGTGGGCTGCTACCTGTGGAACTGGGGCGACGTAGGTGGCCATTTCGTAGGTTGGTCTCCTCGATGTCCTAAGGGTTCTCGACCTGTCCGGCGCCGGTCTGGGCGTTCAGTTTCGCGCGGGCGATCTTCGCCGCCGTGTTGGCTTCGGCGATCAGCTGCTTCTGGTAGGCCAGCCAGGCGTCAAACTGCGCCGGCGGGACCGCCTTGACGGTGGCGATCATGCGCGCGTGGCCACGTCCACACAACGCGGCGCATTGGCCGCGGTAGACCCCGGGTTTGTAGACCTTGAACCACGCGTAGTTGTGATAGCCGGGCACTGCCTGGAACTTGCCACCCAGTTCGGGGATCCACCAGGAGTGCACGACGTCCTCGGAGACGATGTCGAGCGTGACCGTGGTGTTGGTGGGGACGACCATCTGCTCGTAGGAGTACGGCGCGCCCAGGCCATCGTGTTCGTTCGCGCCCGGGTAGATGTATTGCCAGATGTACTGGCGGCCGATGACCGTGATGTTCAGGGATTTGCCGTTGGGGGGCAGCTTGCGGTCGGCGCTGGCGTAGAGCAGGCCGCTATCGCCGGCCAGCTGGTCGCCGTTCGGCCCTGAGTTGGCGGGGTCCTGAATCGAGCCGAGCTTCGCGAAGGTGAGGATCGCGAGCCCGACCAGGATCACGGCCGCGGCGACTGTCCAGCCGACCTCCAGGCGAGTATTGCCCCGGATCTGCGCGGCCACGGCGCCCTTGCGCGCGCGGAACTTCCACAGCGCGTAGCCGAGTGCGCCCTCAACCAGGACGAAGATGATGAGCGCCACGTAGAGCGTGACCTTGTAGAGCGTGTCGATCTGGTTCGCGTTGGGCGACCCGCCCGACTCTGGGGTGAAGAAGGCAAATGCTCCCGGCGCGGACGCGAGCAGCCCGAAAAGCGCGACGGTCAGCGAGGCTGACAGCACACGCATGCGCCGACGCGTGCGATCGCCGACCGGCGCAGACCTCGAGGCGCGGTTCGAGGTGGTTGATGAGACGGGCTTGCTCAAGGCGGCGGGGATTCTATTCAGGCCCGCCCCGGACGCGCTTGATGACGTTTGCCACGAGCCCCGACTAGCTTCCCGAGAACCGTGCGGAGCGCTTTTCCACGAACGCCATAGCACCCTCCAGAAAGTCATTTGAGCCAGCCATCTCACGCTGGATCTGGGCCTCCAGCTCGAGCTGCTCGGCCATGCGCGGGTACAGCCAACTGTTCAGCTGGCGCTTGGTCCCTGCGTAGGATCGGGTCGGTCCGCCCGCCAGCTGTGCGGCGAGCGCGGCGGCCTCCTCGATCAGGCTGGCGTCGGGCGCGATGCGGTTGATCAAGCCCCACTCGAGCGCCCTGGCGGCCGGGAGGCGCTCGCCCAGCATCGCCAGCTCGGTGGCGCGGGCCATGCCCACGCGAGTGGGCACGAACAGCGAGGAGCCGCCGTCGGGGACGAGCCCGATGTTGACGAAGGCGAGCAGGAAGTAGGAGCTCTCGGCCGCGACGATCAGGTCGCAGCAGAGCGCGAGCGAGCAGCCGATGCCCACAGCGGCGCCGTTGACGGCGGCCACCACCGGCTTTTCCATCTCGCGGATCGCGTGCATGATCGGGTGGTAGCGCTCGGTGAGGGTCTTATAGACGTCGGGGCGCCCGTCGGGAGTGGTCTCGCCGCCGCTCACGTCCTTCAGGTCGGCGCCTGAGGAGAAGGCGCGCCCTGCGCCGGTGATGAGGACGGCACGGACGGTGTCGTCCTCGGCCACTTGGCGCAGCGCCGCCAGCAGGTCCGCGCCGAGCTGCTGGTTCCACGCATTCAGCGCCTCGGGCCGGTTCAGCTCGACGGTGGCGGCGCCGTTGGGGCCAATGGTCAGGTTGACGGTCTCAAGCTTCTTTTCGGTCGCGGCGATCTCGCTCATGGCGATGGTCCTCTCCTCAGCTCAGGCGCTACTTGGGTTGCAGGCGCCGGTGGGCTAGATGCTATGCGCAGCGGTTCCCGCCCCCCGGATGCCGGCTGGCGGCACGCCCGGCTAGCGTATGGCGCATGTCTCAAGCGCCAAGGCCCGTGATCGGGATGTGCACCGCGGTCGAGCAGGCGCGCTGGAGTGTGTGGGACCAGTCCGCAATGCTGTTGGGAACCAACTACGTAGAAGCGGTTCAACGCGCGGGAGGGCTTGCGGTGATGCTCCCGCCGGATCCGCGGGTCAGCGAAGACCCCGGCGAAGCACTCGAGCTGATAGACGGGCTGGTGCTCGCGGGTGGCGCCGACATCGACCCCGCCGCATATGGTCAGGCAGCACATGCCGAAACGGGGGGAACGGTGCCCGAGCGGGATGCGTTCGAGATCGCGCTCGCGCGCGCCGCGATTGAGCGGGACCTGCCAGTGCTGGGGATCTGCCGGGGGATGCAGTTGATCAACGTGGCCCGCGGCGGCACGCTCGAGCAGCACCTGCCCGAGCGCTTCGGTCACGAGGAGCACCGGCGCGTCGAGGGCTCCTTCGACGGCGCCGACCACGACGTCCAACTGGTCGAGGGCACGCTGGCCGCGCGCGTGGTTGGCGAGGCCCGCCACGCGACGAAGTCTCACCATCACCAGGGCGTCGAGCGGATCGGCGCTGGCCTTCAGGTGAGCGGGTGTGCGCCGATGGACGAGTTACCCGAGGCGATCGAGTGGGATGGAGGCCCGCCCGCCAAGCGCTTCGTGCTGGGTGTGCAGTGGCATCCCGAGGCGGACCCTCAGAGCCCCGTGGTTGGCGCCCTGGTGGAGGCGGCGAGCAAATATATGCATGCGCGAGGAAAGCGACGCTGAGTCCTGCCGGGCGGCTCGGCGCGCGCCGGCGACGGACCTATACTCCCAGCCCTGTGCGGCGATCGAGCGCCATTCGAGCGACCGCCTGGGGGGTGGTCGCGATGGGGGTGGCCGCGCCGCTGGTGCGTAAGCGGATCAAGGCGCCGCCGATCGTCACGCAGGCAGTCGCGTTCGGGGCGCCGTTTGGCTTGTGCGTGGCGATGCGCCGCTCGCGCGCACGCGACGTAGCTACTTGCTCCCTGCAGATGTGGGCGTACCTGGCCGCCTACAAGGCGCCTCACGACGACCCCGAGGCCCAGGAGCGCCGAGTGCATATCGACTACCCGATCGCCGTCGACCGGATGCTGGGGCGAGGCGAGCTGCCCACGCTGCGCTTGCAACGCGCGCTGGCCCGCTGGGGACCCGACGGTCCGCGCTGGCGTGTCCTTGACCGCGTGCTGGTCTGGACCCACTGGATGTGGTTCATGGTGCCGCACGGCTCGCTGGCTTACATCCTCGTGTGCCGGCCCGAGCGGTTTCCGCGCGCGGCGGTGATGACCTATGCGGTGTTCGACATCGGCGCGACCGTGTACTGGTGGTTGCCGACCGCGCCTCCCTGGTACGCGGTCTCAGAGGCTCCTCGTGATGCGATCGATCGGGGACGCCGCCACGGAGGGCAGCGGTCGGTGGTCCCACCAGAGCAGGACGTGGTCGAGGTCGCGGTGCGGCGGATGATGGTGGAGTACGGGGAGTCCTTCTGGCAAGACGGCTGGGGGCCGCTCTACAGTGTCTTCGGAGGCAATCCCTTGGCTGCGATGCCCTCGTTGCATTTCGCTACATCCGTGATGGCCGCGCTGCTGCTCTCAGAGAGCGGTCCAGTGGCGGGCGCGTTGGGTTGGGGCTATACCGCGACGCTGGGGTTCGCGCTGGTGTACCTGGGCGAGCACTACGTGGTGGACCTGCTCGCGGGAGTGGCGCTGACCGCTGCCGTGCGCCGACTGGGTCCGCGCGCGGGACCGGCGATCCGGTACGTCGGCCGCGCGGTCGCGGTGGTGGAGGCGATGGCTCACGAGACGATCTAAGTGGAGGAGGTGAGCGAAGCGGTGGAGCAGGTCGGCCGAGGAGCCGCGATGGCGGCCGAGGAGGAGATGCCGCGCGTCGTTCTCACGCGCCAGCGGGTAATTCTCTTTGTCGCGTTCATCCTCTCCGGCGTCGGGTTTCTGTACTTCGTGCTGCCCAAGCTCGCCGGGGTGGGCACGACCGTGCACCGCATTGAGGGCGGGGACACCTGGTGGATCGCGATCGGCGTCGTGCTGGAGCTGCTCTCGTTCGCCGGCTATGTTGTGCTCTTCCGTGCGGTGTTCGTCCGGAGGGATAGTGGCTCGCCCACCCGGATCGGCTGGCCGGAGAGCTACGAGATCACGATGGCCGGTCTAGCCGCCACACGCCTGTTCGCGGCCGCCGGCGCGGGGGGAGTGGCGCTCACCGCGTGGGCGCTGCGCCGCTCGGGCATGGAGCCAAGGCTCGTCGCTTGTCGGATGGTTGCGTTCATGGTGCTGCTGTATGTGATCTATGCGGGCTCGCTGCTGCTTGACGGCATCGGATTGGGAGCCGAGCTGTTCCCGGGGGGCGGCTCGTTTGCGATCACGATCGTCCCCGCGATCGTGGCCGCGGCGCTGTTCGCCGTAGCCGGTGCGATGGCGCTGCTGCCGGACGATGTCGAGCGGCGCCTGGGGCGTTGGGCGTCCGGCTCGGGTCGCCTTGCTCACTGGATGGCGCGCGCGGCGACGGTCCCCGCGCTGGCGGCGAGCGGCCTGCGTACCGCGATCGAGTTGATTCGCGCGCGCGATGCCGGCCTGCTAGGCGCGGTGGCGTGGTGGGGTTTTGACATTTGCGTGCTGTGGGCGATGTTTCATGCGTTTGGGTCCGCGCCACCATTCACCGTGATCTGGATGGCCTACTTCGTGGGCATGCTCGGCAATCTGCTGCCCCTGCCCGGCGGGTTGGGGGGTGTCGAGGGAGGCATGATCGGGGCGTTCGCGGCCTTCGGCGTCAACGTCGACCTGGCGGTGCTCGCGGTGCTGTCCTATCGCGGCATATCCTTCTGGCTGCCTACGCTTCCGGGCGCTGTGGCCTACTTCCAGCTACGCCGCACAGTGGCGCGCTGGCGTGACGAGCAGGGATCCTATCCCGCGGCGGCTGTGCCCGCGGGAGTGGTCGAGACAGCCGGTGCCCTGCAGGGTCAGTAGCCTCTGGCAGGGCTATGTAGCTCTGTAAGGCCAATGGCTGTGCTATACTTTACAAAGTAAAGCGGGTCTAGTGAAACGATCATTGGAGATGAGATGGCAGCCGACGTCGAGAACGTGATCATCGTGGGCAGCGGGCCGGCGGGGTACACCGCCGCGCTGTACACCGCGCGCGCCAACCTCAACCCGCTGGTGATCGAGGGCTTCGCCTGGGGCGGGCTCCTGCAGCAGACGACCGACGTTGAGAACTATCCAGGCTTCCCCGAGGGGGTGATGGGCCCGGAGATGATGCAGAAGTTTCGCGACCAGGCCGAGCGTTTCGGGGCACGTCTCATTACCGACCAAGCCGAGCGCGTCGAGCTGGCGGATGGATCAGATCCCGCCCACCCCGGCATCCACAAGGTGTGGGTCGGCGATACCGAGTATCGGGCGCGCACCGTCGTGCTGGCGATGGGCGCCGAGCACAAGAAGCTGGGCGTATCTGGAGAGCAGGAGCTGGCCGGTCGCGGAATCAGTTACTGCGCGACCTGTGACGCCGCTTTCTTTCGCGATGCGCAGACGATCATCGTCGGCGGCGGCGACTCCGCGATGGAGGAGGCGATCTTCCTGTCGAAGTTTGCCGCCAAGGTGACGGTCGTGCACCGTCGCGATGAGTTCCGGGCGTCGAAGATCATGCTGGAGCGCGCGCGCGCGCAAGAGAACATCGAGCTGCTGACGCCATACACCGTGCGCGAGTTCGTCGCGGGTGAGAACGGCGCGCTGGGCCACGCGGCTCTGACTAACGCGGAGACCGGTGAGGAGCGCGAGATCCCTGTATCGGGCACGTTCATCGCGGTCGGACACGAGCCGCAGTCGGCGCTCGTGCACGGTCAGATCGACGTCGACGAGAACGGCTACGTGGTCACCGAGGGTGCCTCGACACGCACCAACCGCCCGGGTGTGTTCGCCGCGGGCGACCTTGTCGACCACACGTACCGCCAGGCGATAACGGCGGCCGGCTCGGGCTGCCAAGCGGCACTCGACGCAGAGTGGTACCTCAGGGACACGCCCGGGGTGCCAGCGCCCGCGGGGATGCCCGTAGGCGATCCGGCCGTAGCGCAATGGGCACCGGCGGCCGACGTCACGTAGCTTCCCCTTCAGTCCTCGGCGGCGTCGCTTGACTCGAAGAAGCCCGCGCCCGTGGCGCGTCCCAGCCGGCCGGCTCGGACCAGCCGGCGCAGCGCGGGGGCGGGACGGTAGCGCTCCTCACGGTACTCCTCGCACAGGGTCTCGAGCACGGCAAGCACGCGGTCCAGCCCAAGCGCGTCGGCCCACACGAGCGGGCCGCGCGGATAGCTGAGCCCGAGCACCATGCCCGCGTCGATGTCCGCGGCCGACCCGACGCCTTCGCCGAACGCGAATGCGCACTCGTTGATGACTTGGCACACGATTCGCTGAAGGACGCCGGCAGGCGAGCGCTCCACGCGGGCGGTGTGCAGGCCAAGGCCCTGGAACGCCTGCTCACCCGCCTCGCCGGTCACCTCGACGAGCGCCAAGGGCGTGATCGCATAGAACGGCTCGCCCTCCACGGTGCCCCCGAGTCCATCGACGGCGATCGTGGGTCCGGCGTCGCGGACCCGGCCATCCGGGCCGTGTGCCCCCAAGTCGCGCAGGGCATGGGCCAAGGGACCGTCGCCCTGCACGATCGCGCCTGCGGTGCGCTTTAGCGGCTCGGAGTCCGCAGGGCGGTGGGAACCAGCGCCCGAGTAGTCGTAATAGCCGCGCCCCGTCTTGCGCCCGTGCAGCCCGGCGGCCACATAGCGGGCGGTGATCGGCGAGGGTCGCCAGCGTGGCTCGTAGAAGCTCTGCTCGTAGAAGCTCTTGGAGATCTCAAAGCCGGTGTTCACTCCGACGAGGTCCATCAGCTCGAACGGCCCCATGCGAAAGCCGCCCTCCAAGCGTACGATCCGATCGATCGTCTCGATGTCCGCGATTCGCTCCTGCAACAGGCGCAGCGCCTCCAGCCCGAACGGCCGGTTGCAGCGGTTGACCAGGAAACCCGGACCGTCGTGAGCTCGGATCACCGTCTTGCCCATCGCCTCTCCCGTGGCGTGGGCGAGCGTCAGGGCTTGCTCTGAGGACTGCTCGCCGGCGATCACCTCCAGCAGGCGCATGATGGGAGCGGGGTTGAAGAAGTGCATGCCCACCACCCGCTCTGGATTGCTCGCGCCCGCGGCGATTGCGGTTACCAGCAGCGACGAGGTGTTCGTCGCCAGCACGCATTCCTGATCCACGATCTCCTCCGACAGGCGCGCGTACAGCTCATGCTTGAGATCCAAGCGCTCAGGCACAGCCTCGATCACGAGCTCGCACGGCGCGAACGCCGACATGTCTTGCACCGGTTGCAGGCGCTCGGCGGCCGCCTCGGCCTGCTCTTTGCTCAGCCTGCCCTTGGCCGCTTCTTTGCCCAAGCCGTCGCGCGCGCTCTGCACCCCGCGCTCGAGCGCGTCCGGGAACGGGTCGTGCAGCAGCGTGTGCGCACCCGACCGCGCTGCGAGCTGGGCAATGCCGGCGCCCATCGTGCCGGCGCCGAGCACACCTATGACGCGTGCGGAACTCACCTACCTCACCTCACTCAGGACGGTACGAGCGCGTTGATGCCGGTCATGGCCCGTCCGATGATCAACTTCTGGATTTGCGAGGTGCCCTCGTACAGGGTCGTGACGCGCGCGTCACGGAAGTACCGCTCGACCGGATGATCGTCGACGTAGCCGGCGCCGCCGTGCACCTGGATTGCGAGGTTCGCGCACTCCAGCGACGCTTCGGTCGCGTGCAGCTTTGCGACCGAGGTCTCCAGGGTGTTTGGCCGGCCCTCGTCCTTGAGGAACCCAGCCCGCCACACCAGCATCCGCGAGGCGTCGGTCTTCAGGACCATGTCGGCGATCATCGCCTGCACGAGCTGGAAACTCGCGATTGGCCGCCCGAACTGCTCGCGCTCCTTGGCGTACTTGACGGACGCATCGACGCACCCCTGACAGATGCCCACGCAGCCAGCGGCCACGCTGTAGCGCCCGGAGTCGAGGTTCGACATCGCGATTTTAAAGCCATCTCCGACTTGCCCGAGCATGTCCTCGTCTGAGACCTCCACGTCTTCCAGCGCGATCGACGCCGTATCGGAGGCGTGCAGTCCCATCTTGTGCTCGATCGTCTGCGCTTTGTAGCCCGGCTGGTCGGTATCGACCAGGAAGCACGCGATTCCCTTGTGTCCGAGGGCGGGGTCGGTCTGGGCAAAGATCACCGCCAGCTTTGCGTAGTTGCCCATTGAGATCCACATCTTCGCGCCGTTGATCACCCAGCCGGAGTCCGTTTTCTTCGCGCGGGTCTTCTGGTTGGCCGCGTCCGAGCCGGTGTCCGGCTCGGTCAGCCCGAAGCACGCCAGCCACTCGCCCGAGCAGAGCTTCGGCAAGTACTTCTGCTTCTGCTCCTCGGTCCCGAACTTGACCAGCCCCGAGCACACGAGCGAGGTTTGGACCGAGATGACGGTGCGGATCGCGGAGTCTCCCCGGCCGATCTCCTCGACGACCAGGCCGTAGCTGAAGTAGTCCAGGCCGGCGCCGCCGTACTCCTGCGGGACGATTGCGCCCAGGTAGCCCTGTGCGGCGACCTTCCTAACCAACTCCGTGTCGAAGTGGTGGTTGCGGGCATTTTCGCGCGACTGCACCACGATCTCGTTGTCGGTGAACTCTTTCGCGGTCTTCTTGATCAGGCGCTGCTCGTCGGTCAGGTCGAAGTCCATGGGTCTCCTCTCAGCCCAGCTTGGGTGTTGTCCACGGCGCGGTCACGCGCCGCTCGATCTCCTGCGCCAGCCCGTCGATCGGCAGGCGCTCCTGCGAGAGCGAGTCGCGCTCGCGCACGGTCACGGTGGCGTCCTCGAGGCTCTGGTGGTCGATCGTCACGCAGTAGGGCGTGCCGATCTCGTCCTGGCGACGGTAGCGCTTACCGATCGATCCGCTCTCGTCGTACTCGACCATACCCACGCCCGCGCGTGCGCGCAGCGCGCGATGGACCTCCTGGGCGAGCTCGGGCTGGCCATCCTTCTTGACGAGCGGCAGCACCGAGACCTTGATCGGCGATAGACGGGGGTGCAGGCGCAGCACCGTACGGGACTCGGTGCGCTGATCGTCTCCGTCGTCGGTGGCGGCCGGCACCTGCTCCTCGTCGTATGCGTCGACGAGGAACGCCAGGGTCGCCCGGTCCGCGCCGGCGGCGGGCTCGATCACGTGGGGCACATAGCGCTCGCCGGTGCCCTGGTCGAAGTACTCGAGCTTCTCGCCGGAGAACTTCGCGTGCTGTGTGAGGTCGAAGTCACCGCGGTTGGCGATCCCCTCGAGCTCTGACCAGCCGATGGGAAAGAGGTATTCGACGTCGCTCGTGCCCGAGGAGTAGTGCGAGAGCTCGTCCTGATCGTGCGCGCGCAGGCGCAGGTGGTCAGGGCGCAGGCCGAGCTCGACATACCAGCGCTCACGCTCTTTCAGCCAGTGCTCGAACCACATCTGGGCCTCGTCGGGGGATACGAAGAACTCCATCTCCATCTGCTCGAACTCCCGTGTGCGGAAGATGAAGTTGCCGGGCGTGATCTCGTTGCGGAACGACTTACCAACCTGCGCGATCCCAAACGGAGGTTTCTTACGCGAGAACTGCAGGACGTTCTTGAAGTTGATGAAGATTCCCTGAGCTGTCTCCGGTCTGAGATATGCCGCCGAGCCGGACTCCTTGACGGGGCCGATCGTCGTCTCGAACATCAGGTTGAAGTCCCGCGCCTCGGTCAGGTCGCACTCGTCGGTTTCGCCCGGATGCTTCGATGGTTTGCGCCCGCAGGGCAGATCGCCCAGGTGGTCGGCTCGGAAGCGCTGCTTGCACATGCGGCAGTCCACCAGCGGGTCGGTGAAGCCGGCGAGATGACCAGAGGCCTCCCAAACCCGGGGATGCTGGAGGATCGCCGAGTCGATCGCCACAATGTCGTCGCGCTCCTGCAACATCGCGCGCCACCACTCGCTCTTGACGTTGTTCTTGAGCAGCACGCCGTAGTGGCCGTAGTCGTACGTAGAGCCCACCCCGCCATAGATCTCCGAGGAGGGGAAGACAAAACCGCGCCGCTTGCACAGCGCGACGATCTTCTCCATGGTCACTACGTCGGAGTCTGTGGAGGATGGCTCGGTCATGGCGGGCAGCGGATGGTAGTCGAGCCCCTTCAGCGCCGTGGGCGCGAGATGCTCGTGGCTCGGCGTAGGATGCCGCGCCGTGGCGCGGATCCTGATAGTCGGCGGCGGCTGCAGAGGCAGGCGGCTGGCCGCGGAGATGTCCAGGGAGGGACACGCCGTGCGCATCACCACCCGCACAGAGGGGGGTCGGGCGGCGATCGAGGCGAGCGGAGCCGAGTGCTGGATCGGCACACCCGATCGCCTCGCGACGCTGAGGGCGGCGCTCGAGAACGTCACGATCGTCTGCTGGCTGCTTGCGAGAGTGGAGGGCTCCGAGGAGGTGGTCAGCACGCTGCACTCCTCGCGCCTTCAGTTCTTCCTCGGCCAGGTAATCGACACGACCGTGCGGGGGTTCGTCTACGAGGCGTCTGGCCCGGCTCCGCGCGGGGTCCTCGCCGAGGGTGAGCGAATCGTGCAAAGGATTGCCGAGCGCAACGAGATCCCCGTCGGGTTTCTGCGGGCCGATCCCGGGGATGCGGATGCCTGGCTCGCGAACGCCCACGCCGAGATCGGCGCGCTGCTCGAGGGTCGGTAGGCGCACCCGAGATCAAGCCACGCGGCGATCGGGCCGATGATGAACCCACGATGACGGGCGATCGTCCCCGATACGGGCTCCTGGTTTCGGCGTTCGGTGCGATCGTGCTCGCGGTGGCTGTGTTCCTGCCGTGGTACGGCGTGAGCTTCACCGCAGCCGGCATCGCCTTCGCCCAGCAGGCCGGCGATCAGGCCGCCGCCCAGTTCGGGAACGCCACGCTGCAGAGCTACATGGGCGAGTACCACGCCACTTTGAGCACGCTCGCCGGCCATCAGTTCACGGCGCTCAGCGCCCACCAGGCGCTGAAGGACCTGAACGTCGTCCTTTTATTGCTCGCCGGCGTTGCGATCGTGATCGCGTTGCTGGCGCTAGCGGGCGCGGGGTTCTCTTCGGCCTCCTCCCCCGATGGCCATCGAGGACCGCTCGCGCTGCTCGGCCTCGTCGCGGCGGCCTGTGTGCTCTTCCGGATCGTCGATCCGCCCACGCCTGACGGCGGGGTGCTCGCGCTCTCACTGCGCGAGGGAGCGTGGCTAGCGCTGGTCGGTTCGCTAGCGATGGTCGCCGGCAGTCTGTGGCCACGCCATCTACGCGCCCCACAGGCGTCCGAGGTCAAGGTCGAGGGAGTCTGGTCGGGGCTTTCCGGCTGGACGCCCGAGGGCTGACGGCGCCGATTTTCCCGGGTCGATCGCTTACATCGTCCGGGGGCGACCGTCGTCGCTGGCTGTCGAGGAGCGTGGACGCGCTTGCGCTACCCTTGACAAGGAATCACCTTAAAGCTGATCAGGATTTGTAGAGGGCGGGTTCCCCTTCCAAGCTCGCGACGGCTATCTGCTGAGAAAGGAACACATCATCATGACGCTGCAACTAGGCGACACGGCCCCCGACTTCGAGGCCGACACCACCGAGGGCCGCATTAAATTCCACGACTGGATCGGCGACTCTTGGGCGGTGCTGTTCTCACACCCGAAGGACTTCACGCCCGTGTGCACGACCGAGCTCGGATACATGGCAAACGCCAAGCCCGAGTTCGACCGCCGCAACGTCAAGATCATCGGCCTGTCGGTCGACCCGCTCGACCGACACGAGGAGTGGGCCAAGGACATCGCTGACACCCAGGGCACGGCTCCCAACTACCCGATCATCTCGGACGGCGACTTCAACGTGTCAAAGCTCTACGGCATGCTCCCAGCAAGCACGTCTGGCGACCCGCTCACACGTACGCCGGCCGATAACCAGACGGTGCGCAATGTGTTCGTAATCGGGCCCGACAAGAAGGTCAAGCTGATCCTCGTCTATCCGATGACGACTGGCCGCAACTTCGACGAGGTGCTGCGCGTCATCGACTCGCTCCAGCTCACCGCAAAGCACAAGGTCGCCACGCCGGTCAACTGGCAGCAGGGCGAAAAGGTGATCATCGCGGGCTCGGTCTCAAACGACGAGGCCAAAGAGACCTACCCGGATGGGTGGGAGGAGCCCCGCCCCTACATCCGGATCGTGCCGCAGCCAGGGGAGACCTCCGAGCAGCCGTTGGAGCCCGCTGGGCACTCCTCCAGCTAACTCGCCGGCCGGCGCTACTCTATTCACCGCTCAGGGCTGGGGGCTCTGCTAGCAGCATCAGTGTTCGCTGCCCATCCTCTGGCTTGGTGCACAGCTGCTCGAGCAGATTCTCGAGGATCCGTGCGGTTGCGCCCCAGATGAGGTGGTCGTCCACCACATAGGCATCTGTCTGAAAGGAGATCCCGCGGCGTTCGATGCGCGTACGCGTCCGACTCTCTCGCAAAGCGCGCAACGGCAGCTCCAGCACGGCGTCGACCTCCACCGGAGAGACCCGCCAGGCAAGCCCGGCCGGGATCAGGCCGACGAACGGGTGGATGACGTAGTTGGTTACGAAGGTCGAGGTCAGCGGCAGCTCTCCGAGCGGGCTCACGCTGGCGCGAGGCAGCCCGATCTCCTCCTCGGCCTCGCGCAGGGCCGTGTCCTCTAGGGACGAGTCCCCGGGGTCCTGGCGGCCGCCTGGAAACGAGATCTCCCCAGCGTGATGACGCAGGTCGGCGCGACGCCTGGTGAGCACGACATGGGGCTCGCCCTCAGAGGACGGGAGGAACAGCGGGACGAGTACCGCCGCGGGAACCCGATCTGCCACCGGGGTCTGATCATCGGTGGCGGAGGGCAAGGACGGCTCAGGCGATCGCTGGCACGGTCGCCCGGAAGGCGCTCGGTGTGCTCACTCAAGGTAGGCGGCTGGATGCCGACTCGAGGACCCTCGTCTGCTCGACGCGCTCTTGGAACATAACCTCGCCGTCGAGCACGCGGTGGACAGGACACTTCGCGGCGATCACCCGCAGGCGCTCGACCTGCTCCTCGGGCAGGTCCTCCGGCAGGCGCATGACCAGCTCGAACTTGGTCGGGCAGCCGCGCTCGGCGGGGGAGTACTCGACGTCGACCTCCACGTGGCCGATGTCCCAGCCCTTGCGCGCCGCGTACATCTCCATCGTGATGGCCGTACACGAGGCGAGGCTGACCGCGAGCAGCTCCTGCGGGTCCGGGCCCGTGTCCTGCCCGCCGATGTCCAACGGCTCGTCAACCGTCAACTGGTGTTCGCGCACCTGCACGGTGTGCTTGAAGGCGCCCTCGTCGCGTCTCGCGGTGGCTCTCATCCTTGTCAGCCTTTCCGATCCCTGGGTCATGTCATCCCTCCGCCTCCGGTCGACCCCTCAACCCACATGCTACTCCCTCGACTGTGCGTCACGTGAGGGGATTGAACAGCAGACCGGTGAGCAGCTTGGGGTAAAAGTAGGTCGACTTGGGTGGCATGTTCTCGCCGGCCGCTGCCACGTCACGCACCTGTTGAACCGGCGTCGGGCGCATCAGGAAGGCCGCGTCGTACTCGCCCGAGCGGACCATCGCGAGCGCCTCCGCGGTGTCACGCGCGTAGAACATGCCGTTGAAGTGCGAGATGTCATCGTCGCTCAGACCGAGCGCGTTCTTCAGCAGCAATGTCTCCAGCACGCCCGTGTCCAGGTGGCGATAGGCCTCGGAGCGGTCTGGCAGCGCCGCGTCGGCGATCGCTTGATCCTTCAGCGTCAGCCGCAGCGCGCGCCCATCCCGTCCGTCCAGATAGCCGAGCTGCAGCGGCCCCTCGCCCGGGGATGGCGCGATCTCCTCGACGGGCACCTCCGTGATCTCGAAGTCCCGCTCGAGCGCCTGCGCGAGTTGCTCGCGGCGCTCGTCGTCCAGCCCTCTGACCAGGCGATGGGTTGGGAACACGGTGAGTCCGGGATCCTCGAGCGCGACAAGACACATAAGGATGTAGCGGTGCTCACCGTCCCCGCCGATCTCCTCGGCGTACGCTTGCATCGTCTCGTAGCGGTGGTGTCCATCGGCGATCAGTAGCTCCGCGTTGGATGTAGCGGCCTGGACGGCCGCGATAGCGTCGAGGTCTGCGATGGGCCAGAGGCGGTGGGTGGTGCCGTCGCCGTCCGTGATCTCCGCCCAGGGCGTCTGCTCAGTCGCCGGCGCGAGCGCCTCCCAGGCGGCATTCGTGGGGTCGGAGTAGAGCGAGAAGATCGGCGAGATGTTCGCCCGCGTGGCCCGCGTCAAGCGCAGACGGTCCTCCTTCGGGCCGGGATGTGTGCGCTCGTGCGGTCGCACACGCCCGGGTCCGTAGTCCTCGATTCGCACCCGGCAAAAGAAGCCGCGTCGCGTGCGCCGCTGGCCGTCGGGCCCTGTGTAGTCCTGCGTGTGCGCCCACAGCGCGGGCTCGCGATCACGGGTCAGCGCCCCCTGCAGCTGCCAGCTCTCGAACAGCTCGCGCGCCGCTTGGTAGGGATCCAGCGTGTCCGGCTCGCCCTGGGGCAGGTCGATGGCCACGACGTTGTATGGAGAGCGTGCGATCAGCGTGGCGCGCTGGGAGGCGTCGATCACGTCATAGGGTGGCGCGACGACGTCTGCGAGCGGACCGACGACGGAGGGGTTGTAGTGCAGCGCGCGCAGCGGTTGGACGTCGGCCATGGCGGTGGGGGAGGCTAGCAGCGGGAGTCGGCGACCGCCGTCACGGACCGCAGACATCCGTCCGCAACGATTGAGAACATGTGTTCGTAATGGCTCATGCAACGTACATGCGCGAGAAGGCACGCTTAATGCGCATCGAGCGGCAGTTCACGATCGATCAGCTCGCGGAGCGACTTGCGTTGCCGCGGACCACGATCTATTACTGGGTGCGCGACTTGCCGATCCCGGGCTCAGGGTCCGGCGGGGAATGGCCGGAGGCGGCGCGACGCAAGGGGACTGTCGCGATGCAGCGGAAGTACAGGCTGTTGCGGGAAGATGCCTACGCGGAGGGGATGCAGGAATACGAGGCGCTTGCAAGCGATCCGACGTTTCGCGATTTCGTATGCCTGTATATCGCTGAGGGGTACAAGCGAAATCGAAACACGATCGCGATCTGTAATTCGGATCCGGCGGTAATGCGAATCACAACAAGGTGGATCTGCCGCATGACGGAGAAGACACTTGAGTACTCAATTCAATACCACGCCGACCAGGACTTGAGCCAGCTATGCAAGTTCTGGAGCCTGACACTTGGTATCGATCCTGGTGTAATCAAGTTGCAACGCAAGTCGAACAGCAATCAACTCAAAGGTCGTCAATGGCGCTCCCGTCATGGTGTTTTGACTGTGCGCGCTTTCGACATGCTGGCGCGCGCTCGATTGCAGGCTTGGATGGATTGCTTGCGGGCCGAATGGCAGTAGACTCGGTATTTGCATCGGGGCGTGGCGCAGCCTGGTAGCGCGCACCGTTTGGGTCGGTGAGGTCCCGAGTTCGAATCTCGGCGCCCCGATAAATTCCAGCTACGCGAATAGTAGCGGAGGCGCGACCGAGGTCACCGGCGTGGCATGGCCGCTGTTCGCCGGTGCTCGTAAAGGGCACTCGTTGATGATCCGACCGCGCTGTTCACGGCGGGAGTGTTGGCGCCGCAGATGGTCTGCAGGAGAGGCGTCCGTTCGTCGCGCGAAGATGCGCTCGTGATCGCCCTACACGCTGTCTGGTCTCGAGACTCGCAGCTTTGCGTGTGGGGAGAGAGCTCCGACTTGCCCGCGCGGGCTCCGCGGCGTCGAGGGGGCAGGCCGGCGAAGCCGCGGGCGCGCCAGCACCCGTTTGCCTGTACGGCGCGGGATCTTGCTGGAGCGTTTGAGGTGTTGGGGGTTTCATTCGGACCAGGCACGCTGATCGAGCGTGAGCTGCATTTGCTGATGCCCTCCCACGACGAGGGCCCGCAGCATTCCCCGCAGCTTTTGCGGGAGGTGCAAGAGAGGCGCACCGGCAGTCCGGAGCTGCTCGATCCCTGGATGGTTCCGGCGCTCGGGCTGGGGCCGGCCGCCGCGCTTCAGCTGCTGCTCGCCCAGCCGGCCGGCGGCGCCACTAATCCCCAGGGCGTGGCGCTCGGCGATTCGTTGCGGTTTTTGGCCGAAGCGAGCAAGCTCGCGCTCGAGCTGGTCGCGCGCGGTCGCCTGCTCCCCGGGTTGGTGCGGCGCGATGAGGGATGGCTCGCGTGGTGGCGGGCGATGCCCGGCGATCCCAAGGACGCAGAGCGCATACGGATGCTGGTCGCGGCGATGCCGCCCCTCGTGCGGGCGGAGATCTCCTCCCCCTGGGAGGAGCCGAACGCGCCCGAGGCTGTCGTGGGCGATCTGCTGGGGACGTTCGTCGACGCGTGCGCGCGGAGTTTTCTTGCCGACGGCCTCACAGGACGCAGAGCGGGCCGGCGCTCGAAGCGCAAGCTCCCGGTCGTTGATGCATGGCTGGCGGCGCTGACGGACCCCGCCCCGGTCGCTGTCGATGCGCACGAGCGGGAGCTGGCGGTGCTCGCCGAGGAGCTCGACGAGTGGCGCCAGGCGGGGGAGCGGTATGCGGAGCACCGCATGTTCCGGACCTGTTTTCGCCTGTGCGAGTCGGAGCAACGGGCGGAGTGGCTGGAGGGCGAGCTCCAGGGCGAGTCGGGCGGCGACGAGCTGGGTGCGGATCGCGATGGGCTGGACCCCGATCGGTGGCGGGTCGAGATCCTGCTCCAGGCAAAGGACGATCCGAGCGTGCTGATCGGAGCCGAGGAGGTGTGGCGCTCCAACGGAGATGGGCTGCGGGCGCTTGGCCACCGGCTGGCGGACCCGCAGGAGCGGCTGCTCGGTGGGCTCGGTCATGCGCTGCGACTGTGGCCCGGCTTGGAGCCGGCGCTGCGTGAGGCCGCCCCGACCTGCGTCGATCTGACCCCGGAGGCCGCGATCGGATTCGTGCGCGACGCCGCTCCGGCACTGGAGCAGGCCGGGTTCGGAGTGCTTGTTCCACCATGGTGGAACAAGCGGCTGCGCCTGAATCTCAAGGTGGAGCCGTTCGATGAGATCGAGGAGGGCAGCGGGCTGTTCGGCCTCGACGGCCTATGCGCGTATCAGTGGAGGATCGCGGTCGGTGACGCGACGCTGACGCTGGCGGAGCTGCGTCAGCTGGCGGCGTTGAAGCTGCCGCTGGTGATGGCGCGCGGGCGCTGGATCGTGCTGCGTCCGGAGGACGTCGAGGCGGCGCTGGCGTTCTTCGAGCGTCGCGCCGAGCAAGGCCAGGCGCCGGCGGGGGAGCTGATCCGCGAGAGCCTCGAGCTGGGCGCCGGCGCCCAGGCGAAGACCGAATTGCCGCCTGTCGAGATCGAGGCCGGCGGGTGGCTGAGAGAACTGCTCAGCACCAACGGCGAGCGTAAGCTGCGGGAGGTCCCCACCCCGGCGACGCTCGACGGGGAGCTTCGTCCCTATCAGCAGCGCGGCCTTGCGTGGCTCTCGTTCCTGTCGAGCCTCGGCCTCGGTGCGTGCCTGGCGGATGACATGGGCCTCGGCAAGACGGTGCAGCTGCTGGCGCTGTTGCTCGCCGAGCGCGAGCACGCCGCAGCCCGGGGCGATCGGGGACAGTTCAAAGGATCCGCTCAAACGCCCGCAACAAAGACCAAGACCGTCACCGGCAATCCTCGGCCCAAGCGCCTAGCGCCGACGCTGTTGATCTGCCCGATGTCGGTGGTGGGCAACTGGGAGCGCGAGGCGCAGCGGTTCGCGCCGGGCCTGCGCGTGCATGTGCATCACGGTCCCGAACGGCTGGCGGAGAAGAAGTTCACGCGTGAGGCGCGCGCGAACGATCTGGTGATCACGACGTACGCGCTCGCGACGCGCGACCGCGAGACGCTCGGCGCGGTGAAGTGGGAGCGGATCGCGCTCGATGAGGCGCAGAACATCAAGACGATCGACACCAAGCAGACGCGCGCGATCCGCTCGCTGACGGCACGTCATCGCGTCGCGCTCACCGGTACCCCAGTGGAGAACCGCTTGACCGAGCTGCACTCGATCATGGACTTCCTCAACCCCGGGCTGCTCGGCCCGGCGGCGACGTTCAAGCGCTGCTACGCGAGGCCGATCGAACGCTACCGCGACGAGCACGCGACCGCACAGCTGCGCCAGACGACCGGTCCGTTCATCCTGCGCCGCTTGAAGACCGACAAGCAGATCATCGGTGACCTGCCCGAGAAGATCGAGATGCGCGTGGATTGCAACCTCACCAAGGAGCAGGCGAGCCTTTACGAGGCGGTCGTCGAGGAGATGCTGCACAAGGCGGCGCAAGCCGACGGGATCGAACGGTCCGGGATCATCCTCGCGGCGCTGATCAAGCTCAAGCAGGTCTGCAACCACCCCGCGCACCTGCTCAAGGATCGCTCTGATCTGGACGGGCGCTCCGGCAAGCTCGCGCGCCTGGAGGAGATCCTCGACGAAGCGCTTGCTGAGGGCGATCGCGCGCTCTGCTTCACCCAGTTCACCGAGTTCGGGCACATGCTGCGCACCCATCTACAGGAGCGTCTCGGTCGCGAGGTCATGTTCCTGCACGGCGGCACCTCGAGGAGCGCGCGCGATGAGATGGTGCGGCGGTTCCAGTCCCAGGACGGGCCGTCGGTATTCGTGCTGTCGTTGAAGGCTGGCGGCACCGGGCTCAATCTGACCGCCGCCAACCACGTGGTCCACTTCGACCGCTGGTGGAACCCCGCGGTCGAGGACCAGGCGACTGACCGGGCGTTCCGGATCGGGCAGCAGAAGAACGTGCAGGTGCGCAAGCTGACGTGTGTGGGCACGCTCGAGGAGCGGATCGACACGCTGATCAACCGCAAGAAGGATCTCGCCGACCGCATCGTCGGCACGGGCGAGGCGTGGATCACCGAGCTCGACACGTCGCAGCTGCGCGAGCTGGTGACGCTCTCGGCCGGGGCGGTGGCGGACTGACGATGGCCTCGTTCGACTTCGACCATCAACGCTTCTATGAGCGCTCGGTGCCGCTGCCCGCGGAGGACGGCATCGAGGCGCGCAGCCGACGCGGGGAGATCGGCGAGACCTGGTGGTCGCGGCGCTTCATCGAGCTGCTCGAGTCCTTCGGTGCCGGCTCGCGGCTGAAACGCGGACGCAACTACGCCCGCTCCGGCCAGGTCATCGAGCTCGATGTGGAGCACGGGGTGGTGCTGGCGAAGGTGCAGGGGTCGCGCTACACGCCCTATCGCGTCCGCATCCGCTTCAAGGCGCTCACCGAGCACCAGTGGCGCCGGGCGGAGAAGGCGATGGCGGCGCAGGCGCTGCCGCTCGCGAAGCTGCTCGCCGGCGAGATGCCGCACGACATCGAGGAGCTCCTCGACGCGGGCAAGCTGACGCTGTTCCCGCGCTCGGCAAGCGAGCTGGCCGCGACCTGCACCTGCCCGGACGGGGTGAACCCTTGCAAGCACATCGCGGCTGCCTACTACATCCTCGCCGAGCGCTTCGACGAGGACCCGTTTCTGATCTTCACCTGGAGAGGACGCGATCAGGATGAGCTTGTCGAGAGCCTGCGCAGGCGGCGCGCGCCCGCCGGGCGCCGCGCCAAGACGAGCACGACCTCGGCCGGGGCCTCCACCGTGCCCGAGCCAGGTGCATCACTGTCTACCACTGTGCTCGACTCATTCTGGTCCTGCGGGCCCGAGTTGGACGCCTTCCACGTGAGCCCGCTCGCGGGCGAAGCTCCCGACGCGCTGTTGCGCCAGTTCGGCCCCGCGCCGGTTGAGGTCGGGGACCGCAATCTCGCCGACGTACTCGCGGGCGTTTACCCGACACTGGCGCAGGCAGCGGAGCGGAGAGCGCTCGCCGAGTAGGACTCGGGGTAACACCAGACGGCGAGCTGCTGGTGGATGTACTGCGATACCGGCCGATGGCCGGCGAGACGCCCCGAAACGGCCAGTTGCTGCACCTGGGCAGCGACGGTGAGCCGTGCGTACTCAGCGAGGACGTCGTGTGGCCCAACGGCATCGGCGTCTCGCCCGACGGGCAGAGGATCTACCTCAGCGACTACGCCCGTCAGCTCGTGCTCGTCATGTCAGCGGACGGCGGGGACACGCGCGAGCTCTGCCGCTCGCCACGAGACTCGGCCAATGGGCTCGCGGTCGATTAGAGGGTGGCATGTGGGTCGCCCTCGGCGAGGGTGGTGGCGTCGCACGCTTTCTCCCCGACGCTCGCCTGGACGAGATTATCTCCCTCCCGGCGGTATTCGTCTCGAGCCTGTCCTTCGGTGGCTCCGACCTGCGCGATGTACTGATCAGCACGCCGACAACCACGTCAGCCCCGAGCTCGGTGGAACGCTGCTCCGCGGCCGGAGCGAGATACCTGGCCTCGGCGTCGGACTGGCGAGGGTGTGAGCGACGCAGCCCGCGCTCAGCCCCTATGCCCGACATCTTGAAAGAGGACCGAGGACCAGAGGGCTCGTTCGCATGGAACGCGTCAAAATCCACCGCAGAGAGCCAGAATCCCTTGTGCTGAGTGGATTGCTAACCGGCCGCCCGGGCTTGGGACCTTGTCCTAAAAATCCAGCAGAGCAGGCTTGGGCTTCGGCCGGCAGAATCAGCGCGCGAAGTCGCGCCTGCCGGCCGAACGTCCAAGATCCGGGAAGGATCATTCCGGCCAGTGGCCGTGCAGATCGAAGTAGTCGCGGGCGGCATCCTCCGCATCGCGCTCCTCCTCCCCTGACATTCCGATGCGGAACAACCAGTTGAGGAAGTAGATCGCCAGCCCCGCGCTCACGATCGCCGCTCCGCCCTCGAGGTCGCTTTCACTGCCGAATGCCATCACGACGAGGCCGCCAATCACGACAGCAGCTGGAAGCAGGTAGCGAATTGCGCCCAGCAGCCACCGACTCGAGGCGTCCTTGCGCACGGGCTCAGGCGATCTCTCCGGGGCGCACTGCGATCGTCTGCTCGCCACCTGGGCCTCCTCGAATTGGTTGACCGCGTCTCTCTACCGTACCCCTTGCCCATTCCCATGCTCACCCGGGCCAAGAACGATCACGGCTACCCCACAGTCGGCGAGCGCACACCCCAACAGGGTGGCGCGAGGAAGCGAGATGAGAGCCGGCGCCGGGTGCAGGGAGCAGAATTTGGCTGAGCAATGCGCCGCCAGCGTCCCTCTCAGTAGAGCAGGCTTGGACTTCGGCCGGCAGAATCAGCGCGCGAAGTCGCGCCTGCCCGGCCGAACGTCCAAGACCTGCGAAGGCTTCGCATGACTGTTTTGGGTCTTGGCCCTGCTGCCGGTCTCGTGCGCTTGGGCCACCGTTCGCGGAGACAGTGCGAGCAGCAGCAGGACCGTGATGGCTATCGATACGACCCAAGCGAGAATCGTCTTGATGTGGTTGGGCAGACCGGTGGTCAAGGGGAATCTCCGACTAGTGGAACGTGTTGCGCGACGCCCATGTCATCGTCCGCAGAGGGCATGCGCGCGAGCGCGTCGCGCGAGCACTGGACGAAGAGACCTGACCGCGACTACCTTTTTCGGATGCCCGCGCGCTCTGAGACCTCGGTCAAGCGCTTGACGCTCGTCGCATGCATCCTGGGCTCGGGCATCGCGCTGCTCGACGGCACCGTCGTGAACGTCGCGCTGCCGACCATTCAGCGCGCGCTCGGCGGTGGGTTGGCCGCGCAGCAGTGGGTCGTGAACGGCTATCTGCTGACGCTCGGATCGCTGATCCTGATTGGTGGTTCGCTCGGGGATCTGTACGGCGAGCGGCGGGTGTTCGCGCTCGGCGTCTCGGGCTTCGGGGTCGCTTCGTTGGGCGCCGCGCTCGCACCGGGCATCGCGGCGCTGGTAGCGGCTCGGGCCGTGCAGGGCATCTTTGGCGCGCTGCTCGTGCCGAGCTCGCTGGCGGTGATCGTCAACACATTTCCGGCGTCAGAGCAGGGAAAGGCGATCGGCAGTTGGACAGCGTGGGGTGCGATCTTCGGCGTGCTGGGGCCACTCGCGGGCGGCGAGCTGCTGGCAATTGCCTCGTGGCGATGGATCTTCCTCATCAATGTCCCGCTGGTCATCGGATGTGTCTCATTGATCCTGTTCGCGATCCCGCGCTCTGCTCCACACGAGCCGGGTGCCCGCCGGATCGACTATCCCGGCGCCCTGCTGTGCGCCGCTGGTCTCGCCGGACCGGTGTTCGCGCTGATCGAGCAGCCACGGCTGGGATGGTCGAGTTCCGCGGTGATCGTCCCCCTGATCTCAGGCGCCCTGCTGCTCGGCGCGTTTACGCTCTACGAGTATCGCGCCTCCGATCCGATGCTGCCGCTCGGCCTGTTCCGCCGCAGGAACTTCTCGGTGGGGAACATCGAGACGTTTGCGATGTATGCGGGCCTCTCGATCCTGTTCTTCTTTCTGGTGCTGTTCCTCCAGCAGATCGGCGGCTACTCGCCACTGAAGAGCGGCCTGACGATGCTGCCGGTGACCGTGATCATGTTCCTGTCCTCGCGTCGCTTCGGCGCGCTCGCGGACCGCTTCGGCCCGCGCTTCTTCATGGGGGCGGGCCCGCTCGTGGGGGCGGCCGGGCTGCTGCTGTTCCAGCGCGTCGGCCTGGAGGTCGATTACGTCTCCGAAGTTCTGCCCGCGCTGCTCGTGTTCGCGCTCGGGCTGTCGATGACCGTCGCGCCGCTGACGGCGGCGGTGCTCGCGGGAGCGGAGAAAGAGGCGGGCATCGCCTCGGGCGTCAACAACGCGATCGCGCGCGTGGCGGGACTGCTCGGCACCGCGGCCGTTGGCGCAGCCGTTGCGACGTCGTTCGGCTCGGCTCTGGACGAGCGGCTGAACGGCAAGGCGCTTGGAGCAGCGGCGCGCGCGGCCGTGAGCCAGGCCAAGAGGCTTCCGCTTGGCCGACCGGACGTGCACGGCCTGCCGAGTGCTCAGGCGCGGGTGCTCACGCGCGCCGCCGAGGAGGCCTCGCTGCACAGCTTCCACCTCGGCCTGGCGATTGCCGCGGCGCTGGTGGCCGTCGGAGGCATCGCGGGGGCGCTGGGGATTCGCAACCCGCGCCGCGAGGCGATTCACGCCAAGAGCTGCGCGGGTGGGCAGTTGGTGGGGGCCAGCTCGGAGATCGCTTAGGACGGCCGTGAGCGCTTCGCGGATGCTTTGTCCTGGTCGCTCGCGTGCTGGCCGATCATCGGAGATCCCGTCGATCTCCGATCGGTACGCCACGCTGGGTGGGCGGGTCTCATCCTCGCCCCGCTCGACTCACGACCGTCCTAGCAGTGGCAGGCATGTTTCAGCCGACGGGTTCGCCGGCGTAGGCGCGCATCGCGTCGATGATCGGACCCAACCTGCGTCCGCGTGAGGTGAGTCGGTACTCGACCGTCGGCGGGCTCGACGGGATCACCTTGCGCTCGACGAGCCCCGCCGCCTCGAGATCGCGCAAGCGCTCGGACAGCATCCTGGGGGAGATTCCGGCGACCGCGTCGGCGAACTCGTTGAACCGCAGCGCGCCGGTCAGCGCCGCGTAGATGATCGACAGCTGCCAGCGGCGCTCGAGGAGATGCGCGGTTTCGCGCACCTCCACGGGGACCGGCGCACATCTACGAGAGCGCGACATCGCGGGCCGGCTCCAAGGCGCGGTCGAGCACCTCCTGAACGGTCATCACCGGGTGGAAGGTCATCTGCGCGCGGACCTCCTCGGGGATGTCATCCAGGTCGCCGCGGTTGCGCTCGGGCAGGATCACGTCCGTCAACCCGGCCGCGTGCGCGGCGAGTACCTTCTGCTTGAGCCCGCCGATCGGCAGCACGCGGCCCTGCAGCGTGACCTCGCCGGTCATGCCCACCGTGTGCTTGACCGGGCGTCCCGACAGCAGCGACGCCAGTGCCGTGACCATCGTCACACCCGCGCTCGGGCCGTCCTTGGGGATCGCGCCGGCGGGTACATGCACGTGGAATTCGCGGCCCTCGAATGCGCTCTCCTCGATGCCGAGCTCCTCGGCGTGTCCGCGCACGTAGGAGAGGGCGATCCGTGCCGACTCCTTCATCACGTCGCCGAGCTGGCCGGTGAGCACCAGCCCATTGCCCGCCGCCGAGTCCCCGGCCTTCATCGCGGTGGCCTCGACGAACAGCACATCGCCACCCGCGCCCGTGACGGCCAGACCGGTGGCGACACCGGGCGTGGCGGTCCGCGAAGCGGACTCCTGGAAGAACTTCTGGCGACCTAGCGCGTCGCGCACGACCTCCAGGTCGATCTTCACCGGCGTTGTCTTGGTGGGTTTTGAGGGAGTCTTCGTCTTCGAGGTTGACTTCTTTGGGGTCGCCTGGTTCTTGTCTGACTTCTTCGCAACGGCAGGCTTCTCCGGCGGTGTGGCGGACGCCGGCTCCTCCTCGGACTCCGGGCGCTCGCGATCCCGTGGCTGGCTGGAGGCGATACGGGTCGCGGTCTTGCGCAGCACCGTGCCCAGCTCGCGCTCGAGGTTGCGCACGCCGGCCTCGCGCGTGTACTCGCCGATGATCGCGCGCAGCACATCGTCTGAGATCTCGACCTCGTCCTCGCGCAACCCGTTGCGGTCGCGCTGGCGTGGCCACAGATAGCCCTTGGCGATCGCGAGCTTCTCCTCTGAGGTGTAGCCGTCGAAGCGGATCACCTCCATGCGGTCGAGCAGCGGCCCGGGGATCGTGTCGGCGACGTTCGCCGTGGCCAGGAACATCACCTGGCTGAGGTCCAGCTCGACGTCGAGATAGTGGTCGCGGAAGGAGTGGTTCTGCGCGGGGTCGAGGACCTCGAGCAGCGCCGCGGAGGGGTCGCCGCGCCAGTCCGCGCCGACCTTGTCGACCTCGTCCAGCAGGATCACCGGGTTCATCGTGCCGGCATCCCTGAGCGCCCTGACCAGCCGGCCCGGGAGCGCGCCGATGTAGGTGCGCCGGTGCCCGCGGATCTCGGCCTCATCGCGCACACCACCCAGCGACATGCGCACGAACTCGCGGCCGGTGGCGCGCGCGATCGACTCGCCGATCGAGGTCTTGCCGGTGCCGGGGGGTCCGATCAGGGTCAAGATCGCGCCCGACTTGGGATCCACCTCGATCCCTCGGTCCTGGCGCAGCTTGCGCACCGCCAGGTACTCGGTGATGCGATCCTTGACGTCCTCGAGGCCCGCATGGTCGGCGTCGAGCACCGCGCGTGCCGCGACCGGATCGAGGTGCTCCTCAGAGCGCTTGCTCCACGGCACGGCGATCAGCCAGTCCAGGTAGGTGCGGATCATGCTCGACTCCCCCGTCTGCTCGCCCATGCGCTCCAGACGCCCGAGCTCCTTCAGCGCCTGCTCGTTGACGGCCTCAGGCATCTGAGCGTCCTCGATCTTCGTCCTGTACTCCTCGACGACCGAGGCGTCGTCCTCGTCGAGCTCCTTACGGATCGACTCCATCTGCTTGCGCAGGAAGTACTCGCGCTGCTGCTTCTCGGCGCCCTCCTGCACGTCCTCGCGGATGCGCTTGCGCACCTGCAGCTCAGCAAGGCTCTCGCGCTGCAGCTTGACGGCCAGCTCCAAGCGCTCGGTGACGTCGAGCGTGCGCAGCAGCTCGACCTTCTGCTCATAAGACAAGTTGGGCGAGTAGCCGGCGGAGTCCGCGAGCGCGCCGGGCTCGACGATCGCGCGCAGGAACGCGGATATACGGCCGTCGTCGCCACGCAGCTCGAGGATCTCCTCGACGGTCGCGCGGTACTCGCGCTCGAGCTCGCGCGTGCGCCCATCCACGGGCACCTCATCGGGGCGCTCGTCCACCTCGACCCGCAGCTCCCCTCCGGGACCGGTCTGGGCGGCGCCGATCAGCGCACGGTGCTCGCCGGAGATGGCCACCGCGCGACCGCCGCCGGGCAGGCGGATCTGCTCGGAGACCTCGGCGATCGTGCCGACCTCCAGGAACTCATTCTCGTGGCGAGGCACGAGGATGACGCGCTCGTCGTCGCCGACGTCGATCGTCAGCGTGATGCCCATGTTCGGGAACACCACCGTGTCGTCGAGAGGGATCAGTCGCAGGCGCTGCTTAGGCTCCGACGGCTGGATTGTGGGCTTATCTGAGGTAGATGGCATAGGTAACCGCTCCATATGTGCTTACGAAAGTTTAGTTAGTATAGCCCGTTATCGTTGTGGGCGCAAGTACTTTTGGATGACCACGCAAACGCAATTGCAGAGCCAAAATCAGGCAACAATCCGGCGATCGTCAGCGAGCCTGATCGTTGAAGGTGACCTCGACGTTCTCCTCCTCGACGCGCTCCTCGACCTCGGCGGAGGAGGTGAGCGCGCGCCTGTCGGCCTCGAGCAGGGGGTCGGAGAAGAAGCTGCGCGGCCATAGGCGGCGAACTTTCACGACGTTGATCTCGGCGGCGAAGATCGTCAGTTGGGCACCGAGATACAGCCAGGCGAGCAGGCCGAGAACGAGCGCGAAGACGCCATAGAGCGGCCCGGTGCGCTTCAGCTCGTGGTTGACGTAGTAGCCGCCGAGGGCCTGGAGCAGCTGCCAGAAGACGGCCGCCGTGATGACCCCGGGCAGCAGCACGCGCCAGGAGACCTCGACCGCCGTGAGCAGCTTGAAGGCGGTCATGAAGAGGGCGAGGTTGAGGACGAAGGCGACGACGATCCCGGCGATGACGGCGGGCGCCGCGTGGCTGCTCGAGCCGACGAAGCCCGCGGCGGTCGTCGAGACGACGCTCAGCGTGCCGAGGATCGCGAGCATGCCGAGTCCCCGTAGGCGGGCGGAGATGAAGTTGGGCCGGTGCTTGAAGGGCACGCTCCAGACGCGGTTGAATGCATTCTGGGTTGCGCCGGTGATGCCCATGCCGGCGAGTAGCGAGCCCACCACGCCGATGGCCAGTGCCACGCTGCTGCCTTTGAGCGAGTGCAGCTTGAGCTGATCGCGCAGGATCGGGAACTGCCCGAGCGCGCCGTTGAGGATCCGCTGCTGCTCGCCCGGGTCGCCCTGCAGGACGAAGCCAAGAATGGTGACGAGGACCAGCAGCAGCGGAAACAACGAAACGAACCCGTAGTAAGCGATCAACGCCGCGAGCTGGCCGGCCTGGTCGTCTGAGAACTTCTTGACGACCGCGGCGAGAAAACCCAGCCGCGGGCCACGCTGCTGACGGTGGTCCAGCGCGCGCAGGCGGTCGCTGAGGCTCATCCGTGCACCACCGACACGAGTGCGCTCGCCCGCCAAGGTAATGCGCTGGCGCCGGCGGTCGACGGCGGAGTGGCAAATTGGGAGGGGGGTCTGCGCGCGGCTCGGATCGACATCCCTATGTGTCTACCCCATGTGAGACGGAAAGACGAGCCGTGGGCGGCGGCTGGCCGGCGCTTGAACCACCAAGGTGGGGCCGCCGTGACCCGGCCGAGGAGGTTGCGCTCGTGGCGCATGCCCGGCGCGAGCTGCTGCTGCGCGTACACCGCTGTCAGTTGCGGCGGGAGGACCTGGAGGACTGCTACAGCCAGGCCACGCTCGAGTTGGTGGCGCATGCGCGCAAGGGCGGTACGTTCTCCAGCCGGCTGCACCTCGCGAACGCGATCGAGCAGCGGTTTGTCTCGCGGATTCACGACCGCCGCCGCGCGCTGAGAGGACGCAGTCCGATGCAGGCGGCGCTGGAGGGCGCGATGTCGCTGGGGAGCAGTGGCGAGCAGGAGGTCGAGCTCGTCGACGTGCGCGCAGAGCTCGAGAAGCTAGTCATGTTGCGCCAGGACCTGCGTCGAGTGGAGAACCTCGCGCAAGAGCTGACTTCAGACCAGCGGCTGGTGCTGGCCTGTCAGGTTGGACTGCAGATGAGCCGCGGCGAGTTCTGCCGTCGGTATGGCTGGTCGCCAGAGAAGTACCGCAAGGTGGCCCAGCGCGCGCGAGCGCGGTTGACACGCCTGATGGCGAGTGACGAAGCGGTGAATGAGGTGGATGTCGTTCCGTCAGGCCGCCTCTAAGGGGATTCTCCGAAGGGCAGATGTGGATGCTGGAGGAGTCCTGAGCAGCCGATGCAACTCGCAAAGGACATCTTTCGCGCTTGCTGTGTCCCGTTTTTGGAGTGAGTGTCGGAACAGAACATAGGGACCCACCTATGAACATCTCTCCCCCCACTCATAGGAGCGTCCCCTGGGACGCCGGCAGTCGATCGAACGGACGACAGCACGGTGACGCCCATTCCCCAGCGGCCGGAAGCCGGGTATCTCCCCATCTCGGCTTCCGGTCGCCTGTTTGCTTGGCGGCGCGGTGGTGAGCGCGTGATGCTGCCGCGCCGAGCCCCGCGCGAGGTCTACCGCGTTTATGACGAGGACGAGTTCCTCGACGGCGCGGGGGATGGAGAGTTTTTCGAGCCGGTCGAGCCGGTCGAGCCGGTCAAGCTGGCGGAGCCGGCGGCGTCGGCGGGCACGGGAGAGCGACGACTTCGTCGGCTGGCCGGCGCGGCGATGCTGGTCGGGGCGGTGGGAACAGTGGGCGGCGCGATCGCAATCAACATTTCGCGGCCGGCGAGAGGCGCAGCCCGGCGAATCAGCCCAAGCTCTCCCGTCGCCACTCGCTCGTACATCACGACGACGACACGTGCGTCCGCGAGCGTTCATCCATCCGCCGCTGGAAATCATGTCTCCTCGGCGCAGGTCCCGCCTTCCCATCCAGCGGCACATGCTTCACATGGTGGGGGTCGGCGCCGGCGCGCAGGGCGCAAAGACGTCGCTTGGCGAGGGCATGCCAGAGGCGCACGGCGGAACGCCGCTGTTGGGCAGGGTTTGGCGACGCCGGCGATGCTCGCGCGCTCTGAGGTGAGCGTGAGCGAGCCCGCCGCGCCGCCGCGCGCAGAACACGCCGAGTTCGGTTTCGAGCGCTGAGCGCAAGCAAGCAAGCGCGATGGCTCGCACATACGAACGGCCAATGGTGACGACGGTGACGCGGCCGTTGTGGCAGATACGCCTGACGCGCGAATTGCCCCGCTATCTATTGTGCGCGTTGTCCGTGGCGGGACTGGCGGCGAGCGCCCGCTTCGCGATCGCTCCACCGCGGCCGACGGCACTCAAGGCGACTCAACCCGGCCCCGCGCCGGCGGATTTGGCGGCGGAAGGCTACGCGGCGCTGTTCGCGCGCCGCTACCTGACCTGGAATGCCGCCGACCCCGAAGCGAGTCAGCGAGCGCTCGAAGCGTTTGTGGGGCCAGGGATGGAATCCGATATCGGCCTCCAGCTTCCCTCGAACGGAGAGCAGCGGGTGGAGTGGGTCGAAGTGGTGCAGGCCCGCGAGCCGGCGCCCGGCGCGCACGTATACACGATCGCCGCCCAGACGGATACGGCTGGCGTCGAGTACCTGACGGTGGACGTCGTGCGCAAGGCGGACGGCAGTCTCGCGCTGGCGGGCTATCCCGCGTTTGTGGGCGCGCCAGCCTCCAGCCCGGCGCAGCTGCCCGGAGGTCTGCGCGAAGTGGATGATCCCGCCCTTCGGACGGTCGCGGAGCGTGCCCTGCGTAACTACCTCGCCGGCTCGGAATCCGAGCTGGCGGCGGATCTGGCGAGCGGCGCGCACGTCTCGCTCCCCGCGCTCGATCTGAGCCTCCAGTCGTTGCAACGCCTGGACTGGGCCGCAGGCACAGGCGCGGTACTCGCCGTGGTACAGGCACGCGATGGGCGCGGCGCCCAATACACGCTCGCCTATGAACTGGACGTGGCCCAGGAAGAGGGCCGTTGGGAGGTATCCGCCGTGCAGACGGACCCCAACACGTAAATCCCCGATGGACTCAAGGACACCTGAAAGAACACCCAATCCCCGACCTAAGGAGCCCGCAATGAAAGCCCTCGCTCATCACATTCGATTCCCGCGACTGGACACCGATCGACCTGCGCGACTCATGACCGGCGCCGGTCTGGTCATAGCCGTGCTGTCGCTCGCCTGCCTAGCCACGACGTTTGTGCCCGTCAGCGCCAGCGCGGCGGTCCTCAGCACGCCCAGTTCCGCGAGTGTTCCAGGAACGGCGGCGTCTGAAAAAGAAGGCAGCTCGCTGGAAGCGGCCGCGGCGAAGGCGGGCAGCACGGGACGCACGATCGCCATGAGCCTGATCGGGCTGGCGTTGGCGGTGGCGGCCATCGTGCTCGCGTTCAAGCGCGACTTCAAGGAGGCGGCAGGTGTCTTCGTGGTGGGGATCGTGGCGGTGCTGCTGGCCACTCCGACGGGCGTAAAACTGTTGCAGGACACGGTCAGCTCACTGTTCGGATCGCACTGACAATGGAGATCCGCTCATACCGGAGGGTGTTCGACCTCGAGCGGCGGATCTATCGCATTGACCGGCTGCGGTTGAACCCGGGCGGGATACCGGTGCGAGGGGTCGTGTACTTCCTCGCGATCCTACTCGTGGCGCTGATCGCCGGGCAGCTGCCGCTGCTGGCGGTGCTGGCAAGGGCGCTGCCGTGGTACCTGCGCGATCTCGCGCTGCCGGGAGCGGTAGCCGCCGTACTGACCGTGATCCGCGTCGAGGGTCGGCCGTTTCATCTGGCGGCGCAGGCGCTGGTGCGCTACCGGAGTGAGCCGCGCCGGCTGATCGGTGTTTCGCAGAGCGGGTCGGGCTCTGGCCCCGCCCCGGGAGGCCGCTGGCGTCCGCAGGAGATCCTGATGTTGCCGGACGGCTCTGAGAGCAGGATGCGTCGCCTGCGCTACACCGGACCCGGGGCTGTGCTTGTCATGGTCGCGCACGAACGCGTCGTCGGAGGGCGATGGGGACAGCGCACAGCGCTGACCCTGCGCGCGCTGCCGGGAAGGCGCGGTGCTCTGAGGCAGGGACAGGTGATCGCGCTCGCCCCGGGCGCGCGCCTACTGGTACGTGCGGACCCCGACATAAAGGTCTAAGACGGTGAAGGCGCCGATTGGGTTCGTGTACGGGAACTGCGTGTTCGCGGACGGACTGGACGACGGCTGGGCCGCGTTCGCGGTGGATGTCGCGTCGTATGAGTGGCTGAGCGAGGACTCAAAGCGCGCGCGATTTCTGGCACTGCTGGGTGGGATGGAAGCGATCGAGGCGGATGTGCAGATCCTGCGAGTCAGCACGCGCTGGGAGGTCGAGCGATACGCCCGCGAGCAGGAGGGCGAGATCGCGGCGAAGGGCGCGACACCAGCGGGCACGCGCTCGCGGCGGCATTACGTCGATGAACACGCTCGCCGCCTGGAAGAGCTCGAAGCGAGCAGACCGGCGCTGTTCCTGCTCGTCAGCCTGCGCGACCCCGAGCGCGACGTCGCCACGTATGTCTCGAAGGTGGCCGAGCAGCATCCGCGGGAGTGGTGGGAGGGGCTCAAGCGAACGTTCTCGGTGCGCGACCGGCGACTGTTGAAGATCTCGGAGCTCGAGCGGGCGAGGGTGCGCGCCGACCAGGCCCACGCACGGCTGGCGGATTTCCTGCCCGCACGCCAGGCGCGCGGCACGGAGTTGCAGTGGCTGGTGCGCAGGGCGTTCTGTCGTGGGCTGGGCGAGCCGGAGATCGACGGGCTGCACGAACCACGTGCGCTGGTGTTCGAGCGCAACGGCGAAGCGATGCTCGCGCCGCTGGAGGGCGACGTGCTGCGCTGGATGGACGGTTATGTCGAGCACCGGGGGAGAGGGCTGAAGATCGAATCGGAGCTGGGCACGAGCTGGCAGGCGCAGCTGGTGGTGGGCGCGCTGCCCGAGCGGATGCATTTTCCGGGCGCGCGCGCCGAGTTGATGTTCGCGCCGGCGGAAAGCCTGCCGTTCGGTATCGACCTGTCGCTGAACGCGCGGTTTCTGCCCAATGAGCTCGCCCTGAGGATCGCGCGGAGGAGGATCCAGGACGCGGATCAAATCGTCCGGGCGGAGTCCGATGGGGAGCAGGGAGTCTCAGACCTCGGGTATGAGCGCACGCAGGAGGCACGCGACCTGCTCGCCTACCTGCAGGCGTCGAGCAGGCCGCCGCTGCTGCGGGCGACGCTCACGATCGCGATCGGCGCGCAAGACGAGGAGGAGCTCGAGGAGCGCGTTGAGATGTGCAGGCGCGCGTACGGCGAGATCCGGCTGCACCGGCCGCTAGGGGACCAGCTGCGGCTGTTCGTACAGCACCTGCCGGCGCAGCGCACAAGGGTGGCTGGCTACGACGACACGCTCACGCCAGAGCAGGTCGCGGCGATGATGCCGACCGCCACACACGAAGTGGGTTCGCGCAAGGGCTTCTACCTGGGGTACACCCTGACGGGCTCGAGGCAACCGGTCAGGTTCAACCTGCGGGAGGGGTCAGACAGCGATCGCAACACGACGATCCTCAGCGTGGGGGCGCTCGGGTCGGGCAAGACGACGCTCGATCAGAAGCTCAAGTACGAGGGCTTCCTGCTGGGCGCGCGCGTGATCGACTGCGACCCGAAGGGCGACCACCGCTTCCACCTGCTGGAGGAGGTTGCGCCGCACGCGGAGTGCGTGACGCTCAAGCCAGACCCGGCGCTGCGGGGCGTGCTCGACCCGCTGCGGGTGGCGCCGGAGCACCTGCGCCAGGACACGACGGTGTCGTTCCTGCGCGATCTGTTGCCCGGGAGGGCTGAGCCCGCATGGGAGACGGCGGTGGTGGGGGCGGTCGACCGCGTGTTGAGGCGCTCGCGCGAACCGACCTGCCTGGAGGTGGTGAGGGCGCTGAAAGAGGGAGATGAGATCGACCAGCAGGTGGGAAAGACGCTCGAGGTGTATGCCCGCTCCGGACTCACCCAGCTCGGGTTCGCCGATCCCCAGATCAAACTGCCGCCGGTCGGAGACCGCCAGGTGACCTATCTGCCGATCCGCGATCTGCCCGGCCCCCAGCCGGGGATGAGGCGCTCGGAGTATTCGCAGGCCGAGCGCGTGGGCGAGCAGATCGTGCGGTTGATCGCGATGTTCGCGATGTATCTGCTGGGCTCGGAAAGGGAGCGGCTGAAGCTGTTCTCGTTCGACGAGGGTTGGCGGCTGCTGGGCGACCCGGCCGGCCGCATGCTGCTGGCGTCGCTGCAGCGGATGGGGAGATCGGAGCTGGCGGTGCCGATCATCTCCACCCAACTGGTCACGGACACGCTGATCGGCGAGCGTGAGTCGCTCGAGAACCTGATCGGCGCGACGTTCGTGTTCGGGATGCGCTCGGAGGCGGAGGCGGGACGCGCGCTCACACTGCTGGGGCTCGATCCAGAAGACTCGAGGATGCGCCAGACCTTGCTGGAGCTGGAGGCCGGGCGCTGCTTGTTCCGCGACCACTCAGGGCGGGTGGAGGCGATCCAGGTCGACGTGGTGGTGCCATCGCTGCTGCGTGCGTTCTCGACGACCCCCCCACCGGCTGGCGGCGACGCCGGACGCCGGTGATTTCCAGGCGAGTCGCATCGGTCGGTCTGGCTGCGCTGGTCCTAGGGTTGGGGTTGGGCGCACAAAACGCCCAGGCGGCATCACATACGCGCGCGAGCGCGGGCGCGAAGAAGGCGCCGAAGGCGCCGAGCAAGCCTCCGCTCGCCTCAGGGTCCAGCGGCGTCGGTGAAGAAGAAGGCACGGTTTCGGCGCCGTCAGGCACGGAAGATCCGTTGTCGGACAACGGGCTGAACAGCCCGTTGTGCGACCACGGCAGGGGGAGCGGCGAACTCTCGCCATCCAGCGAGAGCAACTGTCGCACGTCGGGGTTCGAGGCGGCACGCGCGCCGACGGGGAACTACGAGTTCGACGTGCATATCGACACGGGCCCGACGAAGTGGCTCAACGATGCAGACGCGATGTTCGAGGACTTGATGCAGCTCAGCTGGACGCTGCTGATGGCAGTCGTGCACGGCGTGATCGTGATGCTCGAGTGGTGCTATACGGTCGACCTGCTGAAGAGCTCCGCGATGAGCGGAGTCGCCAATGGGCTCCGCCAAGCGCAGGCGACCTTCACCCAACCGTGGCTCGTACTGGTACTCAGCGTGGCGTCGGTGCTGGCGCTATATCACGGCCTCGTGCGCCGCCAGGTGGCCGAGACGGTCGGCCAGGCGCTGATGATGCTGGCGATGATGGTGGGCGGCCTGTGGGTGATCATGAACCCGGCGGGCACCATCGGGGCGCTCGGCAGCTGGGCCAACGAGGCTGGCCTGGGCACGCTTGGCGCTGTCACCTCGGGTACCCCGGACCATCCCGACCGCACGCTGGCCGACAGCATGCAGAATGTCTTCAGCGGTGCGATTGAAGGACCCTGGTGCTACCTGGAGTTCGGCAACGTCAGATGGTGTAACGACCGCAGGCGAGTAGATCAGAGGCTGCAAACCGCCGCGCTGAAGATCGCGGCGAAAGGGGGGAGCAACGCTCCGGGCCAGAGCGCGACGCTGTTGCGCGGCGCGCGCACGAACGGAGAACTGTTTCTCTCACTGCCCGCCAACGGCCCGGCGCGGAACTCGATCAACGATGAAGGCCTGCTGTTCAACGTGCTGTGTGGCGGCGACTCAGAACCCTGCAAGGGGCCCACGGCCGCAGAGGCGGGATTCCGTACCACGAGCGGGACCTGGTGGCGTTGCGTAGGGCTGCTCTTCATCTGGCTTGGCGCGTTGGGCATGATCCTGATGCTCGGGTTCCTCGCCCTGCGCCTGCTCGCGGCGGCGATCCTCGCCCTGGTCTTCCTGTTGCTGGCGCCGGCGGCAGTGCTCGCCCCGGCGCTGGGCGACGGCGGGCGCTCAGCGTTTCGCGGATGGGTGACGCGGCTGCTGGGGGCGGTGATGTCGAAGTTGATCTATTCGTTTCTGCTCGGCGTGATGCTGATGATGCAGCGAATCTTGATGAAAGAATTAACTGCGCTTGGCTGGTTCACGCAGTGGCTGCTCGTCTCGACGATGTGGTGGGGAGCGTTTGTCCACCGCCATCGGATGTTGAGCTTCACGCAGGGCAGTCATTCAGAGTCGCGTGTGCGTGGGATGCGGTTGACATCGGCGTTGATGAGTGCGCGGGAAGCCGGACGCGCCACCGGTTGGGCTCGGCGCAAGCTCACTCCCAGTGCTCCCAGCGTGCAAAAGCGCCAGCGAATCGCGGCGGCTGGAAGTAAGAGGGCTGAAGCTATCGCGGACAAGCAGGTTAGTACGAGCCTCGAGCGCGGCTATCACGATGCACGAGAGCAGTTGCGGGCAGAGCCCGAGATGCGAGCTCGTCAAGCCGAGCGGCGTGAAAAGCTGAAAGACCTGAAGACGAAGCAGGCAAGCGCTCAGCGACGCGGACACCAGGGCCGGGCGGACCGGGTGGGTCGAGCTGCAAGACGTGTTGAAAAAGATATACAGCTGGAGGAGCGCAAGCACCAGCTGGCTCGTCATACCGTCACCGAAGGTGACAGAGCAAAGCGCCAGTCTGGAAATCTCTACACGACTGCACAGGCTAAGGAGCGTGGACAGTTTCTTGATACTCAAGCCGCGCTGCCGCGCCAGCGGCGTGACTATGCGTCACTGGCTGGAGTCATCGGTCATTCACCTGATGAATGGAAGCAACTAAATCCTCAAGCTAGAACCAAGGCGCGGGATGCCATCGATCGAGAACTGGCGACACGCGGTCAGCTCGAGGGTGCAGTTGAGGATGTCGCTCATAGGAAGGAGCCATCACTAAGTCGATGGCAGAAACACAAAACGGAACAGCAATTTGATACCGCTCTAGAAAAGCGAGTACATGCTGAAGGCCACAGTACGCCCACTTTGGGGGACAAACGTTCGGGGCTCGAGACCTACCAGCAGGCTGGGCGGACCGAGCAGGCTGGGCGGACCGAGCGGAGATCGCCCAGCGGGGGGCAGTCGAGCGTGATGCGCGACGTGAACGACGTGGCCGCGCGACACAAACGCCAGCTGGGAAGGGACCGGCGTTGACAGCCGGCGGGCCTTCATATGGCGACCGCCCGCAAGCGGGTGATGCCCGGTGAGGCTTGCGAGCGAGCCGTCCACGTCCGAGGCGTCCACGCGGGGGGGTGCGGCTGTCAAGTTGCAGAGCGCGGCGGGCGTTCTCGCCGGTGGCTGGCTGAGTCCGGGTCGCCTTGCGCTCCTCGGCGCGCTAGCGGCGGCCGCGGGCGCGGTAATGATCACGCTGCTGCTGCTCTTCTCGACGGCCTCGTTCACGATGGGAGGCATGGGTGGGGTAGCATCGGACGGCCCCAGCGACGGCGTCTCGGCGCTCGCGCAGAGGGAAATCCCGCCCGAATATCTGCGTCTCTACCAGCGGGCGGCCGAACGGTATGGTCTGGACTGGGCGATCTTGGCAGGGATCGGGAAGGTCGAGTGCGACCACGGGCGCGACCCAGATCCGTCGTGCACGAAGGAGGGTGCCGTCAACTCGGCGGGCGCCGGCGGCCCGATGCAGTTCATCGCGTCGACCTGGGCGAAGTACGGGGTGGCCCCCGATGGCGGTGCGCCCGACCGCTGGAACCCGGAAGATGCGATCTTCGGCGCGGCCAACTACCTGCGCGCCTCGGGTGCCCCTGGCGACTACAAAGCGGCGATCTACGCCTACAACCACGCGAGCTGGTACGTCGCCGAGGTGGAAAGCTGGGCCGCGAAGTATCGTGGCCCACCCATCCTGCCCGCGGGCGGCGGGAACTTCGGCCCGGACAGGGCCTTGGAAGGACAGAGCCCGACGCCGGTGCGGTTCATCGAAGGCGAACGCGCGATGCTCGCGCCCGGGGATGGCCATCTCGCGCTGATCCCGACTGGCGTGCCGGCGACGGTGCAAGCGATGGTGGTCGCGGGGAACGAGTTGCAGGAACTGCCATACGGTCCCGGCGGTCACCCGGACCCGAGGGGAGCGTACGAAGAGGACTGCTCGAGCACCGTCAACTATGTCCTGTACCGCAGCGGGGTGCGCCCGATCGCGGAAATCTTGAGAGACAATCCGCTGGCCCAAGACTACGTCACCTGGGGCGCACCAGGCCCGGGGCGGTGGGTGACGATCTACGCGACAGACGTCCCCACCCCACATGTATTCATCGTGATCGCGGGGCTGCGCTTGGACACGAGCCACAACGGAACCGATGAAGGACCGAACCGCAACGAAGACGGCCCACGCTGGAGGATCCTAGATCACATTCCAACTTGGGCAAACTGGTCGGTCCGTCACCCTCCGGGGTTGTAGGCTGGCAACCGATGGCAGCCCGCAAGGTCGACTATCTGCTGATCGGGGGAGGGCTCGCGAGCGCGAACTGCGCGCGCTGGCTGCGCGAGGAGGGGGCCGAGGGCAGCGTGCTGCTGGTTGGGCGCGAGCTCGACCCCCCGTATAACCGCCCGGACTGCTCGAAGGGGTATCTGCGCGGCGAGGAGAGTCGTGAGGAGCCGCTGTTTCGAGGAAGCGAGTGGTGGGAGGAGCAGGACATCGAGCTGTTGACGCGCACGAGCGTCACCGGGCTGGATCTCGGCTCGCGCATGGCCAAGCTCTCGACCAAAGAGGAGATCGAGTTCGACCAGGCGCTGCTCGCCACCGGCGCCAATGTCCGCCGGCTGAACGTGGAGGGGTGTGAGCTCGAGCAGATCCACTACCTGCGGACACTCGGCAACGCCGACGCGATCCGCGAAGGCGTGGCCGATGCTCAGGACGTCGTGCTGATCGGGGGCTCTTACATCGGCTGCGAGGTCGCCGCATCGCTCACGATGATGGGCAAGCGCTGCACTATCGTCATGCAGGAGCAGGCGACGCTCGAACGGGGCTTTGGCGCCCCAACCGGGCGCTTCTTCCAGGAGCTGCTCGAAGCGCACGGCGTGACCGTCCACGGTGAGGACGAGCTCGAGCGCTTCGAGGGCGATACCCAGACGGGCACAGGCGGACGGGTCGCGAAGGTCGTGACCAGGGGCGGCCTGGAGCTGGCGGCCGACGCGGTCGTGATCGGCGCGGGCGTAACGCCTGACGTGGGACTTGCTCAGCGCGCGGGCCTACAGATCGGGGAGCGTGGAGGGGTGCGCTGCTCGTCGCGCCTTCAGAGCTCGGTGCCTGGCGTGTTCGCGGCTGGCGACATCTGTGAGTACGACTCGGTTCTGCACGGCGGGCCAGTGCGGATCGAGCACTGGGACGTCGCGTTCAACCATGGCAAGACCGCCGCGCTCAACATGCTCGGACGGGACGTCCCGCACGAGGTCGTGCCCTACTTCTTCTCCGTGCTGGGCGACTGGGGCGAACTGGAGTACGTCGGGCCGGCCTATGGCTGGGAGGAGGAGATCTTGCGCGGTTCCTTTGCGGATGGGTCGTTCACGAACTGGTACTTACAGGACGGCCGCGTGAAGGCCGCGCTGACGTTTGGCCGCTCGGATGACCTCGACCACGCGCGGCGCCTGATCGCCGATGGCAGCGTGCTCGATGAGCGCAAGCGTGGAGCGCTGGCCGATATAGACGGCGATCTACAGGACGTGAAGTAGTCTCGGCGTCCCAGGACGCGGGGCAGTAGGATGACGAGACAAGACGGTCGGTGGTCAAGGGAAGCCGGTGAGAATCCGGCGCGGACCCGCCACTGTGACCGGGGATGCCCACCGCGGCGCGTGAGCGTGAGTGAGTGAGACGCGCAGCCACCGACCAGCCTCCGGCAGGTCGGGAAGGCGCGGAGAGGGTAGGCCCGGGAGCCAGGAGACCTACCTCCGACCACAAGCCCACAAGCCCTCGTGGAAAGGGGTTGGCTCATGCACGAATCACCCATCGGCCTCCGTTCGCTAACGGCGGTGACAACATTCCTCTTGGCTCTCGCGGCCATCGCAGTTCCGGCAACAGCCAGCGCCGGGGAACCGGCCACAGTCACGGTCCGCGTCGAGAGCTTCGAAGGCGCGACACTGCTTGCGCAAATGCAGGTCACCACCACGACCGCCCCGGTGTCCGTCGAAGGCAGCACCTGCAGCGGCACCAGCGCCGGCGGCGCGCTGTATGACGCGGTCAAAGGCAACTGGAAGGCCGTCAACAGCAGCTCCGGTGTCGAAATCCTCGGCATCGACGGTGTGAACCTGCCGCCGTTTGGATCCGGAAACTACGCCTTCTGGTCAATCTGGGTGAATGACGCATTCGCCAAAAACGGCGCTTGTACAGAAGAACTGAGCCCGGGCGCCGACGTCGTCTACGCCGCCCAATGCTTCGCGACCGGGCCATACTGCCCGACCAACGCAAGCGCACCCGAGCACTTCCTCACCTCGACGCGCCCCAACGTCTCGACGGCGAACATCAACGAACCCGTCTCGCTGAAGATCGGCTCTATCTCCACCGAAAACGGAGAACCCGAAACGAAGCTGCCGCCCGAAGTCACCGTCAGCGGCGGTCCTGCCCCGGTCATCCCGCAAGCGGACGGCACTGCCACCGTCACGTTCCCCTCGCCAGGCCTCTACACACTGCAGGCGCACGCCCCCGGCTCGGTCCCGTCCGACCCTCAGACGATATGTGTGCACAACGGCAACGACGGCAACTGCGGCACCACGAAGGTCTCGGGATCCAATGCATCTACCACGAGCGGCACAACCATCGCTGGCAGCTCTACCGCCACCGCTCCATATAAAGGCCCATACGCGCTGGTGGCGAAGGCGAGCAGCGTGGTCGAAGGGCACGTGTATGAACGCGGCCACGCGCCGCGCATCCTCAGCGGAAGCGTGCTCGCACACACGACGGTCACCGCGACGAGCCTCGAGCTGCGCCGCGAGTACAAAGGTCGCTGCTACGCATACAACGGCGTCACGACGCGGTTCGCGCGCGCGCGCTGCGGCGAGGGCAGCTTCTTCAAGGTCTCGAACAACGGTGTGTTCTCCTATTTGCTGCCTGCGGCGCTCCCGCCCGGACGCTATGTGCTGGACATCGAGGCCACCGACGCGGCCGGTAATAGCACGACGCTGGCGAGAGGCACATCGAGGATTGTGTTCTATGTCAAGTAGCGCTTCCATCGCGGGCGCCAAAGGTGATGTCTCCTAACATGCTTCCGGCCCGCCCACGGGCGTCGCGTCCGCGCTGGCGCGGCGCCTCGCCACGGGCGCTCGGCTCACTGGTGGCGCTGGGTTTCGCAGCGGCGCTGATCACAGGCTGTGGCCTCGGTCCGGGCCCGGTGCCGGAGGGCGTTCACCTGACGGTCACGCGCGATTTCGGCACGCGCGTGTTGAGTCAGACCTCCGCTCCAAAAGTGCAGGGAGCGGAAACGGTGATGAGCCTACTGCTGCGCAACGACAAGCTCACCACCAAGTACGGCGGCGGCTTTGTGGAGAGCATCGACGGCCTGTCGGGCGGGCAGGAAGTGGGAGGAGGCCCGCTCGATTGGTTCTACTACGTCAACGGCATCGAGGCGCCGAAGGGCGCGGCCGCGACGAATGTGCATCCGGGCGATCACATCTGGTGGGATCTGCACGACTGGAGCCAGACCGACAGCGTGCCGGCGGTCGTGGGGTCGTTTCCAGATCCGTTCGTGAACGGCATCGACGGCAAACGCCTGCCGTTGCGCGTCGAATGCGCGTCGGTCACTAGCGGCCCGTGTGTCACGGTGGAGTCGCGACTGGCGAAGCTCGGTGTACTCGCCCCGCTCGCCGCAATCGGACCCGGCTATGAGCCGGAAACGCTGCGTCTGCTCGTCGGACCATGGACCGCGGTGAGCGGCGAGCCGACGGTGCACCAGATCGAGTCCGGCCCACGATCGAGCGGCGTGTATGCGCGCATGTCCGCGAACGGATCGACGCTCACCGTGCTGAACGAACGGGGCACGATCGCCCGCACGCTCACCGCCGGCGCGGGGCTGATCGCGGCCACGCGCAGCGGTGAAGAAGACCCCGTCTGGGTCGTCACCGGCACCGACGAAGCGGGCCTGGAACTGGCGGCGCACGCGTTCGACGAAGCGGCGCTGCACAACCGCTTCGCGCTGGCGATCGCCCCCGGTGGCGCCATGCTCCCGCTCCCGGCCCCCGCGTCCCTGGGAGGGTGAACGCCCTGGTGGGAGCGAGTCGTATCGCCTACCGGCGCCGTGCCAGTCCCCTCCACGCCGCCCGTGCGCCGATCGCCGCCGCCTACGGGGTAGCGTTCGCCGTCTCCGCACTGGTTGTCGAAAACCCACTGCTGCTTGGCGCATTGTTGATCGCGGTGCTCGCCGTCGCCTGCGCCGCCAAAGTCGGCCGTCAGATCTCCTCTGCGCTGCGCCTGACCGTGCTGCCGCTTGTGCTGCTGACCGTGTTGGTCAATGTGATCGTGAGCCGTGGCGGGCTGACCGTGTTTGCGCGCCTGGGTGACTGGGGCGTGCTCGGGCAGGTCAACCTTACCGTCGAGGCGGTCGTCTACGGGCTCGTGATGGCATTGCGACTGCTCGTCGCGATGCTCGCCTGCCTGCTTGTCGTCTGTGCCGCCGACCCCGACGAGCTGCTGCTCGCCTTTCGGCGCATCTCGCCTCACTCGGCGCTCACCGCCACGCTCGCCACGCGCTTGATCGGAGTCATCGGCGAGGACGCACGGCGGTTGGCCGAGGCGCAGCGGTGCCGGCCCGACGGAGGCGCGCGCGGAGCTCGCGGCAAGCTCGCGGTCGTACGCGCGACCGTCAGCGGCGCGCTCGACCGCTCGCTGGACGTTGCCGCCGTGCTCGAGATGCGCGGCTATGGGGGTCGCGGGCGGGTGCCCGCGACCCGTCGGGCACTCTCCCGTCACGACATCGCGTTCGCCGCGGCGGCCGCGGCGGTGCTCGGGCTATACGTGTTCGTCGCGCTCGGTGGGAGCGCGCCGTTTCAGGCATATCCGCTCGTGAGCCTGCCGCTGTCAGGCGCCGGGTTCGCGATCGCGGCGCTCACGATCGCGTTCGCGCTGGCTCCGTTTCTCGACCGGCGAGGAATCGAGCTGTGAGCAACGTCCTCTCCTTCGAGCGCGTCAGCTACCGATATCCGACGGGGACCGAAGATGCGCTGCGCGATGTCAGCCTCACGGTCGCGCCGGGTGAGTTCTGCGTGGTCGCGGGCCTCTCCGGGTCGGGCAAGTCGACGCTGCTGCGCGCCGCCGCCGGTCTCGTGCCGCACTTCCACGGCGGCAGCTTCTCCGGCACCGTCACCGTCGGCGGTCTCGACACGCGCGAACACACTCCGGCCGCGATCGGCGCCGTCGCCGGGACGCTGTTGCAGGACCCGGAGACCCAGATCGTCATGAACACGGTGCGCGCCGAGCTCGCGCTTGCGCTCGAGAACCTGGGGGGTGGCGCAGCGGGCGTGGCGCGCGGCGTGGAGGAGACCTCGCTTGCCCTCGGCATCGGCCATCTGCTCGACCGGCCCACCGGCGAGCTGTCCGGCGGCGAGCTCCAGCGGGTCGCACTGGCGGCTGCGCTCGTCGCGCGCCCGTCGCTGGTCCTGCTCGACGAGCCGACATCGCAGCTCGACCCGGTGGCCGGCGATGAGCTGATCTGGCAGCTGCGCAGACTCAACCAGGAGGCCGACACCGCCGTGCTGCTCGTCGAGCACCGCCTCGAGCGCTGTCTGGCCGCCGCCGACCGGGTGATAGCCATGGCCGATGGCGGGATTGTCTGCGACAGCGACCCGCAGGGCTTCCTCGAATGGGCAGTCGAGAATGAGCCCGCGCTGCAGACCCCGGGCGCGCGGATGCTCGACCTCCTCGGATTGCGCCCGCCGCCGACCGGGGTCAAGCAGGCGCGCGCCACCTTGCGTGCCAATGGCCTGCTGACGGGTCCCGGCGTCTCAGAGGGTACGCCCACGGCGAGCGCCAAAGCAGACCGTGCCCGGAGCCTGCTTGAGCGCGCTGGCCGATCTTCGATCGGAAGGCTGCTCGGGGGAGGCGAGGCGGGAGACCGGCCGGCGCTCACGATGCGTGGGGTCTGGCACGAGATCCGCGACGGACCGGCGATCCTGCGCGGCGTTGACCTCCAACTGCGCCCCGGCGAGCCCGTGGTGCTGATGGGACGCAACGGAGCGGGCAAGTCCACGCTCCTGCGCCACGGGGCAGGGCTGCTCGCGCCCACGCGGGGACGCGTCGAGCGCAGCGGTCGGGTGGCGCTACTGCTGCAGAACCCCGGTGACTACTTCCTGCACGAGCGCGTCGATGCGGAGGCGAGTCCCGCCGCGCTCGAGCTCGTCGGCTTGGCGGGATTCGGCGAACGCCACCCGTGCGACCTCTCCGGCGGACAGCGCCAGCGCCTCGCGCTCGCGATCGTGCTCGGAGGCGAGGGGGCGGGCGGGGCTCCAATCGTCCTCGCGCTCGACGAGCCCACCCGCGGCATGGATCGCGCCGCCAAGCGAGTTCTCGCCCGATGGTTGTCCGACCGCGCGGCCGATGGTCTCGCGGTCGTCGTCGCCACGCACGACGCCGAGTTCGCCGCCGACTTCGCCACGCGCGCGGTGCTGCTCGCCGACGGCCGCGTGATCGCCGACGGCCCGATCGAGGAGATACTCGCCGGTGGTTGGTACTTCACCACGGAAGCCGCTCGGATCCTCAACGGCGCGGGTGGCGCGCTCAGACCCGAGCAGGGCGCGACGCTGCTGCGTGCGCGCATGGCCGGCGACCGTCTCGCCGAGGCGGTCCGCTCATGAGCTGGCAGCTCGCATCCTTCGCGATCGTCCTCGCCTCGGTCGCGCTCGCCTTCTGGTGGTACGAGCGCTCCCATCCGCCGGCCAAGCTGCTGGCGGTGGTGGCCACGCTCGCCGCGATCGCTGCGCTCGGCCGCGACGCGTTCGCAGCCGTGCCAGACGTCAAGCCGATCACCGCGATCGTGCTCGTCAGCGGCGTCGCCTTCGGCGCCGGTCCGGGGTTCGCCGTCGGCGCGATCTCGGGGTTCGCGTCGAACATCCTGCTCGGCCAGGGACCGTGGACGCCATGGCAGATGCTCGGCTGGGGTCTTGTCGGGCTGATCGGCGCGGGCCTGGGGCGGCTCACCTCGAGGCATATGTCACCGCTTGAGATCGCGCTCGCCTGCGCGGTCTCCGCGGAGGTCTTCAACCTCGTCGTCGACCTGTACACGTGGACCGGCACGGGCGATGAGACGCTGAGGGCATTTGGCGTTGTGCTGAGCACCGCCGTCGTGTTCGACGCTACCCATGTGGTCGCCAGCTTTGGTTTCGGCCTCGCCTTCGGGGGAACGCTGCTGCGCATGCTCATGCGCGTGCGCTCCCGCCTGGAGATTAGTTGGGGACCCATCCCGGCGACCCCCACCGCACCGAGCGCGACCGCAAGAGAAACAGGGGCGACTTGGGGGATGACTGTGGCATCCGCGATCCTTGCGGCCGTCTTTGCTACGACTCTCGCCTTGGGCGGCATGGCCGCGCGCGCGTCCGTCGCGCGCGCCGCGTCCATCGTCAGCGCGCATGCCGCCACGTCCCTCTCTCCGGAGCTCTCTTTCCTGACCTCTGCCCAGAACGCTGACGGCGGCTTCGGCGGCACGGGCGGGCAGAGCTCCAGCGAGCTGTACACCGCCTGGGCGGTGATGGGCCTGGCGGCTGCCGGGCGCGACCCGGTGGACGTGCGCCGTGGCGGGCGCTCGGTGCTCGACTCGCTGCGCGCGGAAGTCGCGACCCTGAGCGGCCTCGGCGACGCCGAGCGCACGATCCTCGCCGCGGCCACGTGCGGCGCGTCGTCGTATTCGTTCGCGGGACGTGACCTCGTCGCCGAAGTGTTGAAGGCGCGAGACAGCGACAACTCCTTCGAGCACCTTGTCAACCTCACGTCGTTCGCGATCTTCGCGCTGCGCGCGGTCGGCCACTCACAGAGCTACCCCGCGATCCGCGACGCCGCCGGCTGGATCGAGCGCCAGCAGAACTCAGACGGCGGCTTCGGCTTCGGCGCGCACGGCTCCTCCAGCGACGTTGACGACACCGGCTCGGTACTACAAGCGCTCGTGGACGCGGGGGCGCACAACGCGCGCGTGCTCGGCGCCGCGACCAGCTACCTGATCAGAGCTCAGAACCTCGACGGCGGCTTCCCACAGCAGCCGGGCGGCGAATCCAACGCTCAGTCGACCGCCTGGGCGCTGCAGGGCCTGATCGCGGCTGGACGCAATCCGGGCTCGGTGCGCCGTCGCGGCAGCCGCTCCCCGGTCGGCTATCTGGAAAGCCTGCTCGCGCCCGGCGGCAGCATCCGCTATTCGCGTACGAGCTCCCAGGCGCCCGTGTGGGTTACGGCCCAGGCGCTGATCGCGCTCGCGGGCAAGACGTTCCCCGTTGCGCCCTAGATGCGGGCTTCAGTCACGCTTTATCGATAGTCGTACCCTGTACGGACATGTCGGGGCAGGTTTACGCAGCCGGGGCTATGCCTCAGATACATACGCCTACGCATGGGAGGACACCACGTGCCGCGAGTGCGCTTGGCGTTGCCGCGCTGTGTGTTGCCGGACTGGCGCTGACGTGGGTCGTGGCGGCGTTGGTGCCGGCGACGCACTTGAAGGATGCCGTTGCGCTGTACGACTTCACCAGGTTTTCACGGCCGAGCGTGGACGCGCTGGCCAATGGGCTGCTGCATCTGCTGGATCCTCTGCTCTACACCGTCTGGGCGCTTGCGCTCGTGGGCATCGCGCTGATGCGTGGACGCCTGCGCGTCGCGCTTGCGGTAGTGGCGGTGACGGCCCTGGCCCCGTTGACCGCGGAGACACTGAAGCCGTTGCTTGCCCATCCTCACGCGCAGGTTGGCTTCGCTTACATCAACGCAGCGTCGTGGCCGAGTGGCCACGCGACCGCCGCGGTGGCGCTCGCGCTGTCCGCCGCGCTCGTGGTCCCGGTCTGGCTGCGTCCCGCGATCGTGGCGCTTGGCGCCCTGTTCGCAGCGGCGATCGGCTGTTCGTTGCTGATCCTGGCCTGGCACATGCCCAGCGACGTGTTCGGCGGCTACCTGGTGGCCTCGCTGTGGATGGCGCTGGCCGTGGCCGGGTTGCGCGCGGCCGATCGACGTTGGCCATCGGCTCGCTCGGGCCGTCTCGGGCCGTGAGTACTCAGGAGATTCGTGCGGCTCAGGAGACTCGCGAGTGGGAGTCGGCGCCATGCGCGCCGGGGTTCCACAGCGATGCGGATCCCGCCTTGTCCTCGTTGACGGCGCGGCTGAGGATGAACAGCAGGTCTGAGAGCCGGTTCAGATAGCGCACCGCCTCCGGGTTGCCTTCGTCGCCCACGGCGATCGTACGACGCTCGGCGCGGCGGCAGACAGTGCGGCAGATATGCAGATGCGCCGCCGCGGGAGTGCCGCCGGGGATCACGAATGAGCGCAGTGGCGGGAGCTCCGCGTTGACCTCATCGCAGGCGTGCTCGAGCCACTCGGTGTAGGCCGGCGTTACACGCAGTCGCGTATGGCCTTTGGCCGTCGCATCGGGCGCGCCCTCGGCCGGTGGGGGCACCGACAGGTCGGCGCCGACGTCGAGCAGGTCGTTCTGCACGCGGCGCAGCCACGTGGCGAAGGTTTCGGGCAGATCCGGCTGCAGCAGGGCAACGCCGATCGTCGCGTTCAACTCGTCGATCGTGCCGTAGGCCTCCACGCGCGGATGCAGCTTGGAGACGCGGCTCATGTCCCCGAGGTGCGTGTCGCCACCGTCGCCGAGCTTCGTATAGATCCGGGTCAGGTTCACCGTCATGGGGCTCCGAGTTTCGCACACCCGGCCCGCGGTGGGTGGGCATTCATCAACACGATGGGATACGTTCCCGCCCTGCATGAGGATCGGCGTTCCGAAGGAGACCGCGGCGGGCGAGCACCGGGTGGCGCTTGTGCCGGAGGTCGTGCACAAGCTAACGGCCAAGGGCCTAGATGTCCTCGTTCAGGACGGCGCGGGCGCGGATGCGCTGCTGCCCGACGACGCCTTCGTCGCGGCGGGTGCGCGGATGACAGGTGACGCAGCGGAGATTTGGAGCTCTGACGTGGTCGTGACGATCGCGCCCCCCGACGCTCAGACGATTCTGGGCCTTGGCGAGGGCTCGATCCTGATCGGCTTTCTCGCGCCACTGACCAGTCCTGTGACCACGCGCGCGCTGGCCGACGCTAAAGCGACCGCGTTCGCGATGGAGGCGATCCCGCGGATCTCGCGCGCGCAGTCGATGGATGCGCTGTCCTCGCAGAGCAACATCGCCGGTTACAAGGCGGCGCTGCTCGGCGCCGAGCAGATGGGCCGCTTCTATCCGATGCTGATGACCGCCGCGGGCACGATCCCGCCCGCCAAGGTGCTCGTGCTCGGCGTTGGCGTGGCCGGGCTGCAGGCGCTCGCCACCGCCAAGCGTCTGGGCGCGCGCACGACCGGGTATGACGTGCGCCCCGAGGTCGCAGAGCAGGTGCAGTCGCTGGGCGCCCAGTGGCTCGATCTCGGCTTGGAGGCAAGCGGCGAGGGCGGCTACGCGCGCGAGCTGACCGAGGAGGAGCGTGCCGCGCAGCAGCAGGCGCTGACCGACGCGATCAAGGGCTTTGACGTCGTCATCACGACCGCCCTGGTCCCGGGGCGACCGGCTCCAAAGCTCGTCACGGCCGAGGCGGTGGAAGGGATGAAGCCAGGGTCGGTGATCGTCGACCTCGCGGGTGAGGCGGGCGGCAACTGCGAGCTGACCAAGCCTGGCGAGACGGTCGTCCGCCACGATGTGAAGATCGTCTCGCCGCTGAACCTGCCGGCGAGCATGGCCGAGCACTCCTCGCAGCTGTTCGCGCGCAACGTCCTTGCGCTGCTCGAGCTGCTCGTCGGCGAGGATGGCGCCCTGCAGCTCGACTTCGACGATGAGATCGTCAGGGGCGCTTGCATCGTGCGTGACGGTGAGATCGTCAATCCCGGCGCCAAGGCGACCGTTGAGGCTGCCCCATGATCCTCGCCAGCACCCTGACCACCAACCTCGCGATCCTTGTGCTCGCCGGCTTCATCGGGTTCGTCGTCATCTCGAAGGTGCCCAACACGCTGCACACGCCGTTGATGTCAGGCACCAACGCGATTCACGGCATCGTGCTGCTCGGGGGCCTCTTGATTGTCGGGTTCTCAGGTGGGGGGACGTTCAACAAGGTCATCCTCGTGATCGCGATCGCCTTCGGCACGATCAACGTCGTCGGCGGCTTCCTCGTGACCGATCGCATGCTTGAGATGTTCAAGTCGCGACCCAAGTCGGAGGCGAAAGACGGCGCCCCAGAGGCGCCGGACGGGAAGGCCGGGGGCTCGTGATCCACCCTGTGGTCGGGACATTCTTGCAGAACTCGGACTTTCTCGACGTTCTGTACATCATCGCCTTCTCCCTGTTCATCCAGGGTCTGCGTGGTCTGTCGGGTCCGACGACCGCTGTGCGCGGCAACCGCATCGCCGCCGTCGGCATGGCCATCGCGGTGATCGCGACGTTGTTGCAGACGGGCGAGGGCAACTGGGGATTGATCGTGCTGGGCGTAGCGCTCGGAACCGCGGTCGGTGTGCCGGCGGCGCGCCAGGTGAAGATGACCGCGATGCCGCAGATGGTGGCGCTGTTCAACGGCGTAGGTGGTGGCGCGGTGTTCCTGATCGCCTGGGCCGAGTTCCGCGACTACGGATCGAGCTACAGCGGCGTGCCGAGCTATGTGGCGATCTTCTCAGTGTTTGCCGCGATCGTTGGCTCGGTCTCCTTCTGGGGCTCGAACATTGCCTTCGGCAAGCTCCAGGAAATCATCCCCGGCAGGCCGATCAGCTTCGGCTCGGCTCAGCAGATCGTCAACCTGGTGTTGTTGATCCTTGCCCTGGCGGCCGGGATCGACCTGATCACCGGGGCGCACTCACAGGCCATCTTCATCGGCATGCTCCTGGTGGCCGCGCTGCTCGGCAACGCCGTGGTACTGCCGATCGGCGGCGCCGACATGCCGGTGGTGATTTCGCTGCTGAACGCCTTCACCGGCCTCTCTGCGGCGGCGACGGGCATCGCGCTGGACAACACCGCGCTGATCGTCGCGGGCATGATCGTGGGCGCCTCCGGCTCGATCCTCACGAACCTGATGGCGACCGCGATGAACCGCTCGATCCCGTCGATCGTCGCCGGCGGCTTTGGCGGCGGCGGGGTCGTGGAGGGCGCTGAGGGAGCCGGTGCCCACGGGGGCACCGTGCGCTCCACGAGCGCTGCCGACGCTGCGATCCAGCTTGCCTACGCCAGCCGCGTGATGATCGTCCCCGGCTACGGCATGGCGGTTGCCCAGGCCCAGCACGCGGTGCGCGAGTTGACCAAGGAGCTGGAGGCACGCCAGGTGGAGGTCAGCTACGCGATCCACCCGGTCGCCGGGCGCATGCCCGGGCATATGAACGTGCTGCTGGCCGAGGCCGATGTGCCGTACGACCAGCTCAAGGAGATGGACGACGCCAACCCCGAGTTTCAGCGCACCGATGTCTCGCTTGTGATCGGCGCCAACGACGTCACGAATCCAGCGGCCAAGAACACGCCTTCATCGCCGATCTATGGCATGCCGATCCTCGAGGTCGCCGACAGCCGCTCGGTGATCGTCATCAAGCGCTCGATGAATCCGGGCTTCGCGGGGATCGAGAACGAGCTGTACTTCGATCCGAAGACCGCGATGCTGTTCGGCGACGCCAAGTCTGCTGTTAGCGAGATCACCGCGGAGCTGGCCCAGATCTGAGCTGTCCCTCTGCGAGACTGCGATCGTGATCGGGCGTAGTCAGGCACTCGCGGCGCTAGCGCAGGACGAGTTCGACGTCGTCGTCGTGGGTGGGGGGATTACCGGCGCGGGCGTGGCGCTGGATGCCGCCACGCGCGGCTTTAGCGTGGCGCTGCTGGAGCGCGCCGACTACGCCTCCGGGACTTCCAGCCGTTCGAGCAAGCTCGTCCATGGAGGTCTGCGCTATCTGCAGAACTTTGACCTGGGGCTCGTACGCGAGGCGCTGCTCGAGCGCCAGTTGATGGTGGCGCTCGCGCCGCACCTGGTCCACCCACTACCACTGGTGGTGCCCGCCTTCGATGGCGCTCGTCCTGATCGTCTTGTGGGGGTGGGATTGAACCTGTATGACGTTATGTCGGTCGACCGGGATCGCCTGCGCACGCGCCGCGGTAGGCGCGCACGCGCCAGTGAGCGGGGGCATAAGGCCCGGAGAGCCGAGTCAGCCAGCGCCCAGGGCAACGTGGCGGCTGGGGACCCACAGCCAGAGGGGATGGGTCGGTCCGTTCAGGCAGAGGAGGGTGAGTCGTGGAGCCCTGAGCGCCACCGCGTGATCTCAGGTGAGGAGGTGATCGATCTGCTGCCGGCGCTCGCCGCGCGCGAGCCGACGAGCGGGTATCTGTTCTACGACTGTCAGACCGATGACGTGCGCCTCGTACTGACCGTGCTTGGAGAGGCCGAGCGCTTCGGCGCCGTCTGTGCCAACCGGGTCGATGTGACTGGCCTGCTCGAGCACGAGGGTCGCGCACAGGGCGTGTGCGCGGTGGACGTCGAGAGTGGCGAGCGGCTCGAAGTACGCGCCGCCAACGTGGTCAACGCGACCGGCGTGTGGGCCGATCAGCTGCGCCCGGAAGAGCTCCACGACGAGGCCGAGCTGCCGTGCATCCGTCCTAGCCGTGGCACCCACGTCACGCTCCACCACGACGATCTGCCGCTCGTCGGTGGCGCGATCCTCCCCGCCGGCGCTGGCCGGACGATCTTCGCGCTTCCCTGGCTGGGACGCACGCTCGTGGGCACTACCGATAACGATTACGAAGGTCCGCTCGATCATGTGAGGCCCTCAACCGAGGACATCGACTATCTGCTCGAGGCCGTCAACGCGTTTTTCGGCGCAACGCTCGGCCGGGCCGATCTGACGGGCGCCTTTGCCGGCGTGCGTCCCTTGATTTCGACCGGCGACCCGAAGAAGTCGGTGGACATCTCGCGCAAGGCGGAGTTGTACGAGACCTCATCCGGGATGATCACGATCACCGGGGGCAAGCTCACGACTTGGCGGCGGATGGCCAAGATGACAGTCGACCGACTCGTCGAGCGCGACGCGCGCGACGCTCCCTGCCGCACCCACGAGATCCCGCTGGGACAGGCGATCGACGCGGCCGATCTTCCGCGCGTGGTGGGAGTGCCGGACGCCTCCTACGAGGCGCTTGCCGCACGCTATGGCCACGCCGCCCACGACGTGCTCGCGCTGGCAGCCGAGTACGGCGAGCTGGCCCAGCCGATCGTCCCCGGTCTACCCGACCTCCTGGCGGAGGTCGCACTGGCGGCCCGTCGCGAGCAGGCGCGCGGCATCGGTGACGTGCTGCTGCGACGCACACGCCTGGGGCTGCTCGCCGCGCGAGAGCTCACCACTGCCGAGGAATCTGACCGGGCTGCGGGGCCGGTTCAGCGTGTGGCCGACATCCTGGCGCGCGAGCTGGACTGGGATGCCGCGCGGGTGAGTCGTGAGATCGAGCGTTTCGCGGAAGAGGCGCAGGCCGAGGGGCTGGACCTCGCGTGAGCTCGGGAGCAGATCTCCCGCCGGCCAGTTCCCATCGCGTCACGGCCGCCAATCGCACGATCGTTCTGGGACAGCGCCCGTGGTTGATGGGGATCGTGAATACCTCGCCAGACTCCTTCAGCGATGGTGGTCGCTACGGCACCCTGGACCGGCAGCTCGAACTGGCCCAAGAGCTGCTTGCGGCGGGGGCGGACATCCTGGACATTGGTGGCGAGTCGGCGAGCACTGGCCGACCGCCGGTGGAGGTGACAGAGGAGATCGAGCGCGTGGCGCCGCTGATCGAGCGAGTTGTGGGCGAGCTGGGGGCAATCGTCTCGGTCGATACCTACAAGCCGCCGGTGGCGCGCGCCGCGATCGCCGCCGGCGCAGCGATCGTCAACGACGTCAGCGGCCTGCGCGATCCGGGCCTGGCCGAGGTCTGCGCGCGCACGGGCGCCGCGCTGGTCGTGATGCACACGCGCGCCGCGCCGCGACAGCGCATGCAGGACCCAGATCTCTACGCCGATGACATCACAGGAGAGGTGCTCATTTTCCTGCGCGAGCGCCTCGAGCTGGCGATCGCCACTGGCATGGCCCCCGAGCAGCTGATCGTTGACCCGGGTCCTGATTTCGCAAAGACGCCATCCCAGACTATCCGGCTGCTCGCTCAGACGGAGCGTTTGCACGAGCTGGGACGGCCGCTGCTGATGGCGATCTCGCGCAAGGACTTCATCGGGGCGCTCACCGGGCGGGCTCCACGTGAGCGTCTCGCCGGGACGCTTGCTGCTCTGGCCCACGGCCTGGATGTGGGCGCGCATATCTTCCGGGTACACGACGTCGCCGCTGCCGCCGACTTTTTGAGAGTGCGGGCGGCGCTTGCAGGGGAGTTCGAGCCGAGCAGGGATCTGGCTCTAGGTGAGGAATTGCGGTATGAGGAGCTCGTCGGGACCGACCCTTCTGCGGAGGTGGGTCGGGCGTAATAGTCCCAGGCAGGTAGCAGTCATACGAGGCGCCCGAGCAAGTCGCTACGCTGAACCACGCATCCAGGGTGCCGGCCGCTGCCCAACGCGGCCGGACGCCGACCGCCCCATCCACCCAACGAAGGAGAAGGACATCATATGACCGTACTCGAGCGATCCGAGCTGGAGGCGAGTTCTCTGGCCGACCTACACGCGATCGCCGACCAGCTTGGTCTCGACGGCTTCCGGCGACTGCGCAAGGCCGAGCTGATCGATGCGATTCTTGGCGAGCCGGGAGCGACGTCCGATGGCTCCGGCGCATCTGAGGAGGATCTCTCCAGGGGAGAGGAGAGTGACCGATCGGAGGCCGGCCAGCGTCCTCGTAGGCGTCGTTCTGGACGATCTTCGGCCGATCGCTCGCGCCGGTCCACCTCGTCCGCGCAAGCGCAAGACGATCCAGCCGAGATCGCTGCAGCTGAAGATGATGATCCGTCAGCGGTCCCCCCTGCCGCTCCGCGACGTGCCAGGCGCAGGGGCGAGCATGAGGGCTCGGGCGGCGAGCGTACACGGCGCCAGGGGAATGACCGACCGGAGATCGAGGAGGACACCGACGCAGCAGGCGCTGCGCGCATCGCCGAGGGCGTGGTCGAGCTGCTCGGCAACGGCTCGGCCTTTCTACGCGTCACCCCGCCCGAGCCCTCAGATGATGATGTCTACATCTCCGCGGCCCAGGTTCGTCGTTGCGAGCTCGTCTCCGGCGACCGAGTGACCGGGCCGGTACGCACCCCCCGGCGCTCCGAGCGCTATCCGTCGCTCGTGCGTATCGACACCATCAACGGAGCGTCCGCCGACAGCGTCTCGGACGGCGCCCGCTACGAGGACCTCCCGGTGGCGTACCCGAGCGAACGGCTCGCGCTCGGCGCGAAGGACCCCACGCTCGAGGCGATCGAGTGGCTCACCCCGCTGGGCCGCGGCTCGCGCGCGGTGATCGTCGGCGCTGCGCGTGCCGGCAAGACCGAAACCCTCCGCCGTCTGCTGGACGTCCTCTCTGGTCGCGATGATCTCGAGGTGACGCTCGTGGTGGTCGGCTCAAGGCCGGAGGAGATCGCCCAGTGGCAGGAGGGCCCCGTACCCCCCGTGGCCGCGCTCAGCTTCGCCGGCTCCGCCGATTCGCAGGGCCAGGCGGTCGAGCGCGCCGTGGAGGCTGCCAAGCGCGTGGCCGCCCGCGGGGGACATGCTCTAGTGCTGATCGACAGCCTGGACGGCCTGCACCCGCATGCCGCCCGCAAGGCGCTCGTGGCCGCCCGCAGTCTGCGTGACAGCGGTTCGCTCACCGTGATCGCCACCGCCACCCGCCCGTTCGGCGGCGAGACGGCGGTCATCGCGCTCGACGTGGCTCTCACTTCCACCGGTCGCCAACCGATCTTGGATCTCCTCAACAGCGGCACGCTCAGGCCCGAGCTGCTGGTCGGCGAGGATGGCGCCAAGGCCATAACCCAGGCACGCGCGGCGGCGATCGAGAGCTAGCGCCGGTAGGCGACCCGACCCCAGGAGGGCTCGGGCGCGAGCTCGATCGTCTCGCCGCCGCTGGATGAATAGCTGTCCCGCCCGCCCGCGGGCTGCACGTAGACGAAGCCGCAGGTGTCCTCGTCGAATGCGACGCTCAGCTCACCCTCGTTTACGCGCTGGTCCAGCCACGCTCCCCGGAACACCAGGCGGCGCAGCCAGTGGACTAGCGAGCGCTCGGCCGGGCCAACCAGCTCTGGCCAGCAGTCGTTGACGTGCTCGCCCAACTCTGAGGCAGGGTTGTGGATCACCCCGTTGACCGCGAGGTTGACGAGGTCTTCGAGCTCCTCCTCACCCAACCGTCCGCCGACGAACCCGAGCTTCAGCGCCGCCTGCTCGCAACGCTCGGAGAAGTCCTCCTCGTTGAAGGTGAAACGCAGCTCTCCGTATTCGAGGACGAAGTCCTCGCCTGAGTCGTAGTTTCCGCGGCGCGACGTTTCCATGTCAAATGCCGGGAATCGGTTGTTGCCCGGGTCGTCGGGATCATAAGCCGGGTTCCTGCCTTCCCGGCTGCGATGCATGGGATTTTGCATTTCCTCTCTTCCCGGAACGACCTATACGCTCCCGGGGAATGGCACGCCTGAGCGAGCATGGACTGCGCCGGTCCGTCGGCGTTCCCGGCCTGTTCGCGACCGCCTACGGCAACGTCGGCTCCTCCATCTACTACGCGCTCGGTCTTGTCGTCGCCCACGCGCTCGGGCTCACACCGCTGGTGTTCCTGTTCGCTGGCGGTCTGTTCGCGCTGACGGCGAAAACCTACGCCGAGGGCGCCGCGATGTTTCCCGAAGCCGGCGGCTCCTCGTCGTTCGCCCGCCACGCTTTCAACGATGTCGTCTCGTTTTTCGCCGGCTGGGCGCTGAGCCTCGACTACATCCTCACGATTGCGATCTCGGCGTTCTTCGTACCCCACTACCTCAGCGCGTTCCCGGGCCTGCACGCGCTCGACCACAACCCCGACGACATCTTCGTCGGACTGATCGTCGTAGCTCTGCTCGCCGGCCTGAACATCCGCGGCCTGGGCGAGTCAGCGAAGCTGAACTTCATCCTGGCCATCACCGATCTGAGCACCCAGATCCTGCTCGTTGGCGTCGGATGCGTGCTGGTATTGAACCCGTCGCTGCTGATCCACCAGGTCCACCTCGGCAGTGTGCCTACCTGGAAAGAACTGATCTTTGCATTGTCGCTCGCGATGCTCGCCTACACCGGCATCGAGACGGTCGCCAACATGGCCGAGGAGGCGCGCGATCCCGGCCGCGAGGTCCCAAAAGCCGTCAACCTCGTTGTGCTGGCGGTGCTCGGCGTCTATGCCGGCATCTCCGTCGTTGCCCTCTCGGCGCTGCCGATCGTCCATCACGGCGTCGGCTATAGCCCGGCGCTGCATGAAAGCTTCAAGAGCGCTGGTTCCGCGACCGAGCTCGGCGGCTTCTTCCGGGAAGACCCGGTGCTGGGGATCATCTCCCGTCTCGGGCTGCATGGAACGGTCCTGAAACTGGCCCAGTACTACGTCGGCATGCTGGCCGCCACGATCCTGTTCATCGCCACAAACGCCGGCATGATCGGGATCTCTCGGCTGTCCTGGTCGCTGGCCGAGCATCGCCAGTTGCCGGGCATCTTTTCGCAGCTGCACGAGCGGTATCGGACGCCGTGGTTCACGCTGCTGTTCTTCCCCGCGCTAGCCGGCGCGCTCGTCCTGTACGGCAACACGAACGTGCTCGGCAACCTCTACTCGTTCGGAGCGCTGCTCTCATTCACGATCGCGCACGTCTCCATGATCGCGCTCCGCGTCAAGGACCCCGATCGCGAGCGTCCCTACCGGATGCCGTGGAACGTTCGCATCCGAGGATTCGATGTCCCCTTGAGCGCCGTCCTCGGCGGGATCGGCACCGCGGCCGTGTGGACCGTGGTCGTGATCACGCACGTCGAGGCGCGCACCGTCGGCATCCCGTGGATGATCGTCGGAGTGGCCGGCTACTTCATCTACCGCCGCCGCCAGGGACTGGATCCGAGAGCCGACTATCGCATCCCGCGGCCCGAGCGTCCGGCGGACTTCGAGGAGCTCGACTATCGCACCGCGCTCGTGCCGATCTTCGGTGAGGACGTCAGCGCGGCTGCGCTCTCGAGCGCCGCGAGATTGATCGGCTCCGACGGCGTCGTCTACGCGATCTTCGTGCTGCCTGTGCCCAGCCAACTCTCGCTGGAGGCAGGCTTGGAGGATGAGGAGGCTGAGGGTCGATCGGTGCTGGAGAGCGCGCGCATCCAGGCGCGGCGTGCGGGCATCAAGATTCATACCGGCTTGATCCGCACGCGTAACCCAGGAGCCGCCCTTGTCAGTGAGGCTGAGCGCGTGAGCGCCGACGTCATCTACTGGTCGGCCATCCACGCACCGGCGGGCGAGCAGCGGATCGGCCCAACCGCGGTGTATCTGCTGAGCAAGCGTCCCTGCCGGATCATCATCGAGACGGAGAACCGTCCTTCCTCGCGCCCGCGCGAGAGTATTCCGGCGCCAGCCTGAAGGATTACGCGCGCGTGAGCGCGGAGCGGAGCGCTCCGTCCAAACTTGGATGGCGGAACCGGTAGCCGAGCACCAACGGCCTGGCGGGCAGCACGCGCGCCCCCGTGGTGACGATCTCGGCCATTTCGCCGTACAGCAACTTCAGTGCGACGCCGGGCACCGGCAGCAGCGAAGGCCGGTGCAGCGCCCTCCCCAGCGCGTCGGAGAAGTCGCGATTCCTCACCGGCTCGGGTGCAGTGGCGTTGATCGGCCCAGACCAGCGCTCGTCTTCCAGTGCCACGAGGATCATCCCGACCAGGTCGTCGCCGTGGATCCACGATATGTACTGCTGTCCGCCTGCCACTGGGCCGCCCACTCCCAGCCGGAACGGTGTCAGCATCTTGCCCAACGCCCCGCCTGCGCGGTCGAGCACGACACCGGTGCGCACGTTCACCACGCGCATCCCCAGCTCGGATGCCTTCCGCGCTTCGCACTCCCAGGTCGCACACACCTCCGCCAAGAAGTCGTTCCCCGCGGGGGCGTCCTCGTCGAGGGGCTCCTCGCCATGCGCGCCGTAATATCCGATCGCCGAGGCGCTGATCAACGTGCGCGGGCGGGGTTCGGCTCGCTGCAGACCAGCGATGAGATTGCGCGTGCCGATAACACGACTTGCGCGGATCGCCTGCTTTGCCGTGGCGGTCCAACGCTGGGCTACGTTCTCGCCCGCCAGGTGCACCACCGCGTCGCGCCCGGCGAGAGCCTCCGCGGACGCTGGCTCGCTCAGCGGATCCCACTTCACCGCCTCAACGGCAGGCAAGCCGGGCGTGTCGAATAGCTTCCTTGCGCGGTCCGGGGTACGCGACAGGACCGTCACCTCCGCGTCCTTGGCCCGCAAGACGCTTACCAGCCCCGAGCCGATCAGTCCGGTTGCTCCTGTGATCGTCACGCGCAAGGGCATCGTCACCCTTGTTGTACACCTATCGTGTCACCCTGGGCGAATCCCACCTCTTGGCCTGCCAGCGCTGTGCCCGCGGCCCGCGCCTCCTCGGCGACCGCCGTTGCCACGGCGGGGGACACATCGCGGTTGAAGACCGAGGGGATGATGTAGTCCTCGCGCAACTCGGATTCGTCGACGATGGCGGCGATCGCACGGGCGGCGGCCATCTTCATCTCCTCCGTGATCGTCGGTGCGCGCACGTCCAGCGCGCCGCGGAAGATCCCAGGGAAGCACAGCACATTGTTGATCTGGTTTGGATAGTCCGAGCGTCCCGTGGCCATGATTCGCACGTACGGCGCCGCCTCCTCCGGGTTGACCTCAGGGTTCGGGTTGGCCATCGCAAACACCATCGCATCTCTGTTCATGCGCTCAAGCGCCTGCGCCGGTAGCGCCCGCGCGCCCGAGAGCCCGATCAACAGATCCGCGCCGTCGATCACGTCCGCGGGCCTGCCTGTGCGACAGTCAGGGTTCGTCGCCTCGGCGAACCAACGCTTCGTCTGATGCATCGTGCCGTCGAGGTAATCCTCGCGCCGCACGTGCAGAGCGCCGCGTGAGTCGCAGCCGACGATGTGTCGCACGCCGGCTGCCAGCAGGATCTTCGTCACCGCGATCCCGGCCGCGCCCAGCCCGATGATCAGCACGTTGAGGTCCTCGAGGCGTCGCTCGGTGAGCTTCACCGCGTTTAGCAGCGCCGCCATCACGACCACCGCGGTGCCGTGCTGGTCGTCGTGAAAGATCGGGATGTCGAGCTCCGTCTTCAACCGCTCCTCGATCTCGAAACACCGTGGCGCGGAGATGTCCTCGAGGTTGATTCCCCCGAACGCGGGCGCGATCAGCTTGACGGTTTGCACGATCTCCTCAGGGTCCTTCGTATCCAGGCAGATCGGGAACGCGTCGACCCCGGCGAACTCCTTGAACAGGCAGCACTTCCCCTCCATCACGGGCATCGCCGCGCGCGGGCCGATGTCGCCCAGCCCGAGCACCGCGGTGCCGTCGGAGACAACCGCGACCGTGTTGCGCTTGATCGTGTACTGAAACGCCTTGTCCTCGTCGTCGGCGATCGCCAGGCATACGCGCGCCACGCCGGGCGTATAAGCCATCGAAAGATCGTCGCGAGTCTTCAGTGGATGCTTGTTGTGTTGTTCGATCTTGCCCCCGACATGCAGCAGGAACGTGCGATCGGTCGTATCGATCACCTCCGCGCCCGCCACCGCCGCGATCGCGTCGAGGATCTGGTGCCAATGCTCTCTCCCGGAGGCGTCCACGACGATGTCGCGCAGGCTGTGCTCGCCGTCCGTCTCCACCAAATCCACGGCGCCGACCATGCCCCCCGCCTTGCCGATCGCGCTGGTCACCATCCCGAGGATGCCCGAGGAGTCCTCGAGCTTCACACGGATGGTCAGACGGTACTGCGCGCTGGGGGTGGCGCTCACTAGTCGAGGCTCCTCGTTTGTTGGCGGCCCGTTGTCGGCAGCCCATTGCTGGCAGCCCATTGCTGGCGGCCCATTGCTGGCGGCCCGGCATGTTATTTGTCTGCCGCTCGGATCAAGGTCCTCGTAGAGTGCTCGGCATGGCGGCGAGCAAAACCGGGGCCGGCGACAGGGCAGGAGGGGAGCGGCGGGTGTTCTTGATCGATGGCCCAAGCCTCGTCTATCGTGCTTTCTACGCTTTGCCGGAGTCGATCGCGACCTCGACCGGCGTGCCGACGAACGCAATCTTCGGCTTCGCCTCGATGCTGGTGAAGATCGTCACCGAGTACGGCGTCTGTCCCACGGTCGTCGCCTGGGACGCGGGCACCTCCGGGCGCACCGAGCTGTTCGCTGACTACAAGGCCACGCGCCGCTCACGCCCGGATCTGCTCAAGCAGCAGTGGCCGGCGATGGAACCTCTGGTGGAGGCGTTCGGCTACAGCAACGTGCGCGTCGAGGGCTGTGAGGCAGACGACGTGATCGCCTCGCTCACCGCCCGCGCTCTCGTGGCCGAACCGCCGGTGCCGGTGATGATCGTGACCGGCGACCGCGACGTCTTTCAGCTGATCGACGTCGATGGCTTGGTCAAGGTGATGGCGACCTCGCGCGGGATCACCGACACCACGATCTACGACCACCAGGCCGTCCTTGACCGCTACGGCATTCCGCCCGAGCTGATCCCCGACTTCTACGGTCTGAAGGGCGACACTTCCGACAACATCCCCGGCGTTCCCGGGATCGGCGACAAGACGGCCAGCGAGTTGATCCAGAGATTCGGCTCACTCGAGGGCGTATTGGCCAACGTCGACGACGTGAGTGGGCCGAAGCGCAAACAGAACCTGCTCGACCATGCTGAGGACGCGCGCGTGTCGAAGAGCCTAGCGACCGTCCAGCGGGATGTCGCGGTCGACTTCGACATGACCGCAGAGGCGGTCCGCGAGCCCGACCGCTCACGCGTGCGTGAGGTGTTCCGCGAGTACGAGCTGCGCGACCCGCTGCGCCGCCTGGAGGAAGCGCTGGGCGACCCGGAGGTGGCTGCGCCGGCGCCCGCCGCGGAGTTCAGGTTGAGCGGGCGCGTGCGCCCCGGCGCGCCGGCCGACATCGCGCGCCTGGGCGACGCCGAGACCGAGCTGCACGTCGTCGCGCGCGAGAGCGAGGCACCCGAAGGCGCGCTGTTCGCCGAGGGCGCCCCGTGGCGCTTCGCGGTGGCCGTCGAGCGCGAGGTGCTGGCCGGAGACTGCACCGGTCCCGAGGAGGTCGTGGCGGCCTGCGCCGAGCGTCCCGTCGTGGCGCATGACGCCAAGTCGCTCGGGCGCGTGGCCCCGGGGCTCACACACGACACGCTGCTCGGCGCGTATCTGCTCGAGCCGGCCAGGCGCGGGTACCCGTTCGCGGAGCTGTGCGAAGAGCGCGGGCTGGCGAGCGACGTCGAAGATCCGCTGGCCGCTGACGCGATCCTGCTCGTCGCGCTAGCCGACTGGCAGCGCGAGCAGATCGTAGAGCGGGGCCTCGAGGAGCTGATGCGCGAGATCGAGCTGCCGCTCGTGTCGGTGCTGCGCGAGATGGAGCTGATCGGCGTGCGCTTGAACCTCGAGCGCCTGGCGGAGATCACCGACCGCGTGCGCGCGGAGCTGACCGCGCTGGAAAAGAACATCTTCGCGCTCGCCGAGGAGGAGTTCCTGATCTCCTCGCCGCAGCAGCTGGGGGAGATCCTGTTCGAGAAGCTCGGCCTCTCACGCCGCCGGCGCGGCAAGACCGGGTTCTCAACGGACGCCCGGGTGCTTCAGGCGATCCGCGCAGAGCACGAGATCGTGCCGAAGGTCGAGCGCTGGCGAGAGCTCTCGACGCTCGCTAAGACATATCTCGACGTGCTGCCCCAGATGGTCGACGAGCGCTCGCGCATCCACACCACGTTCCTGCAGGCGGGAGCTCAGACGGGCCGGCTCGCGAGTACCAACCCAAACATGCAGAACGTCCCGATCCGCACCCCACTGGGCCGCGAGATCCGTGGCTGCTTCGAGGCCGAGGACGGCAACGTGCTGATCTCCGCCGACTACTCGCAGATCGAGTTGCGCGTGCTCGCCCACGTGGCCGGTGAGCCGGTGCTGAAGGAGATCTTCAGGCGCGACGAAGACGTGCACACGGCGACCGCCTCGCAGGTTTTCTCGGTAGCCGCCCAGGAGATCGACCCGGGTATGCGTTCGAAGGCCAAGATGATCAACTATGGGATCGTCTATGGCCTCTCCGACTACGGTCTGGCCGACCGCCTGAATATTCCGCGCGAGGAGGCCAAGACGTTCATCGACGCCTACCTGGAGCGCTTCTCGCGCGTCGCTGAGTTCATCGTCGAGACGATCGAGCGCGCCAAGCAGGAGGGCTATGTCACGACCCTATGGGGCCGCCGCCGGCAGATCCCCGAGCTGCAGGCGCGTAACTATCAGGTGCGCACGCTCGGCGAGCGCCTGGCCGTCAACACCGTGATCCAGGGCACGGCTGCCGACATCATCAAGCTCGCGATGGTCCGCTGCCACCGGGCGCTGTCTGAGTCCGCCCTCGAGACACGCCTGCTGCTGACAATCCACGACGAGCTGCTGTTCGAAGGGCCGCCCGCGAAGTCCGACGCGGCGTGTGAGCTGATCGAGCGCGAGATGTGCGGCGTGTGGGAGCGCGATCCGCCGCTCGCCGTCGACATCGGTGTGGGACAGAACTGGCTGGAGGCGAAGTGAGGGCGTGGGACCCAGCGCATGGGCCTGGGGGAGCGAGGCGATGAGCCGCGGCCTGGCGGTCCTCGTGGGCGTCGGCGCGGGCTGCCTCGTGGGCATGCAGGCGCCGATCAACTCGCGCCTGGGCAAGACTATCGGGGGCGTGCAGGCCGCGACCTTCTCGTTTCTGGTCGGCACTCTCGCGCTGGTCTCTATCTCCTACGTCCTGCGCGGCGGACTGGGGAGCCTCGGACATGTGGGTCGTGTGCCATGGTGGGCGCTGGTCGGAGGACTGCTCGGTGCGGTCTACGTGTTCGTAGCCATCGAAGCCGTACGCACCCTCGGCGCCAGCGGCCTGACGGCTGTCGTGATCACGGGTCAGCTGGTCATCTCGGTCGTGGTCGATCGCTTCGGCCTCTTCGGCCTCGCCAAGCAGCACATCGACGCCTCCCGGATCGTCGGGCTCGTGCTGCTGATGGCGGGGGTGGTGCTGGTGGTGCGGCGTTGAGCTGGCGCCTGACTAACCCAGCCCCTCCTGAAACCCCTCACGCCAGCTCGCATACCGCGGCTGCCAGCCCAGCTCGCGCTTAACGCGCTCATTGCTGGCGCCGCGTAGCCCGCCCAGCATCTCCACCGCAAGGCGGCCCGCCGCGAGTCGGCCGAGCCACACGGGCGCATGCCAGGGGTTCGGCGCACCCACCGCGCGAGCGAACGTCGGCACCCACTCGCGTAGCGGTGTGGGCTCGTCGTCGACGACGTTGTAGATGGCAGGGCCGCGGTGGTCGAGCGCTGTCACGGTCGCGCTCGCGGCGTCCTCGACGTGGACGAAGGAGAACATGCCGCTACCCTGGCCGATGATCGGAAGCTGCCGGCGGCGCAGCGAGGATGCCCACGACCCGTCGCGGGCGAGCGCGGTGCCCGGGCCGTAGAGCCAGCCGTAGCGGAGCACGATCCCGTCGACGGCCTGCACCTGGCGCTCCAGATCGGCGACGGGATCGGCTGCAGACGGCAATGCCTCGAGCGCCAGCGGTGCGTCCTCGTGCTTGACCCAGTTGCCCACTGGCGCGTAGGCGAACGCGATGCTCTCGGCCACGATCCGCTCTACGCCGGCCGCTGTTGCGGCGGCGATGAGGTTCGCGGTGCCCACACGGCGCAGGCGCCCGGTGCTCGCGGTCTCCTGCTCGAAGCGACGCATGTTGAACGCGTGGGGTAGGTCGGTGAGCAGGTGCACGACCTGGTCCGGGTGCGCGTCGGCGACCGCACGCGCGAGGCCGGGTGCGTCGTAGGCGTCGCACACGCACGCCTCGATGCCGCGTGCGTGCAACGCGTCGGCCTTCTCGGTAGAGCGCGTCATCGCGATCGGCTCGTGTCCGCTCGCCAGAAGCGCCGCCATCAGGGGACGGCCGATTGCGCCTGTGGCCCCTGCCACGAACACCCTCATGGCAATGCCTCCCGTGCGGCGGTGCGCCACAGCCACGCCAGCAGCACGGTGGCGGCTGCGAGCGAGAAGAAGTCGAAGTAGCCGTTCCACGCAGGGTGGGCCTTGCCGATGTCGACCAGATGGTTGACGCTGTGCAACGCGTACTGGATGCTGGTGAGCGCGAGTACCGGCACGCGCCAAGCGGGGCGGCCGATGGCGATCAGTAGGCCGATGCCGATTGCGCCGTAAAAGCTCGCGACGTCGCGGATGTAGTGGGGGTTGAACGCGCCGAATGGGCCGACGGCGGTGTAGAAGGTATGAGGGCTCACGGCCATCAACAGCGCGAGACCCAGCTGGATGACGGCGAACGCGATCAGGCCCGCTGTCACGACCGATGGAGCGGGGTCTTGAAGCTCGGCCGTGCCGGCTGGCTGGTGGGCGCTCACTGGATCTCCACCATATGGCCTGGACCTGGCTCTGCCGAGGTCCAGTTACGGGCTCTGGATCGAGGCCAATGCGTCGCCGATCAGGCGAACTCCCTGCTCGATGGCGGGCTCCGGGAGGTTGCCATAGCCGAGCAAGAGGCCCGGTGGCCCGCCGTGTGTGAAGCGATGCCAGGAGAGCCCCTCCATGCCCACGCCGCGAGCGGCGGCGGTCGCCAGCAGCGCGGGCTCGTCAACGTCAGCAGGGAGCTCGACGAGCTCGAACAGCCCGGCGGTGGCGCCGCTGGGCGTAGCCTGCGGTAGCCAGCGGTCGAGCGCTTGCAGCAACGCCTCACGGCGGCTCTGGTAGCGCAGGCGCATACGCCGCACGTGCCGATCGAGCTCGCCCCGTTCGATGAAGTCGCACAGCGCGAGCTGCCCTATCACCTCCGAGCCGCCGTCCTCGATCGCCTTCGCCGAGATCAGCTGCCAGGCCAGCCATGAAGGCAGCAGCATCCAGCCCTGTCGCATCGCCGGTGCCAGGCGCTTGCTGGCCGAGCCGATGTACAACACTCGCTCGGACGCCAGTCCCTGCAGCGCGCCGACGGCGACACGGTCGTAGCGGAACTCGGCGTCGTAGTCGTCCTCGACGATCAGCCGCTCGCCCTCCTCGGCCCATTCGATCAGCGCCGCGCGGCGCTCGCTGCTGAGCACCACGCCGGTGGGGAACTGGTGCGCGGGAGTGACGAGCACCGCACGCGCCCCGGTGGCGGCGAGCGCAGCGACGCTGATGCCTTGCTCGTCGACAGCGACGGGGACCGTTCGCAGCCCGGTCTGTTCGGCGATCAGGCGGTGTACCTGCCAGCCGGGATCCTCCATCGCGATCGTGTCGATTCCCTGGCCGTGCAGCCACCGGCACGTGATCGAGAAGCCCTGCATGAAGCCGGTGCACACGAGCATGTTCTCCGGGTCCGCCGCGGTGCCGCGGGCGCGTCCGAGGTAGTCGGCGAGCGTTTCGCGCAGTTGCGGCACGCCACGCGGGTCGCCGTAGCCAACCGCGTCGAGCGGCGACTCGGCAAGGGCGGCGCGCAACGAACGCAGCCAGCGGTTGCGGGGAAAGCCGGCGAGGTCTGGCAGGCCCGGGTGGAAGTGGTAGGGGAAGCTGGGCAGCAGCGAGCGCGCGGGGGCACGCGGCACAGCGGCTCGCACCGCTCGTGCGACCCGCACAGTCGCGCCCTGGCGGGTCTCTAGGTAGCCCTCGGCGCTGAGCTGGGAATACGCCTCTGTGACCACGCCACGCGAGACGCCCAGCTCGGCCGCCAGTCCACGTGTGGAGGGGAGTCTCGTCCCGGCGGGTAGACGGCCGCGACGGATGTTCTCGCGCAGCGAGCTCTCCAGCTGCTCATGCAGCGGCAGCTCGCCAGTGCGGTCGAGCTCGACGAGCAGCTCGGGTCCCGTAACTGGCCCTTTTGAATCGAGCATTACTGGAACTGTATAGCGGACCAGTCTTCCCTTACGGTGCTGATGTAAGCAACCGCCAGGAGGATCGCTATGAGCCTGCCAAGCCGGAGCATGAACACCTCGACCAGCCACATCACAATCGTTGGAGGCGGGGTCGCTGGATTGACCGCAGCGATCTCCTGCGCAGAAGGTGGAGCGAGCGTTTCCCTGCTGGAGGCTCACAGTGCGGTGGGAGGTCGGGCGCGCAGCAGTGAAGGCCGCTACAAGGCGAACTTCGGTCCCCACGTGCTCTACAAGGACGGTCCCTTCTGGCGGTGGCTGGTTGACCACAAGCTCTTGCCCCGCTATGCGGGACTGCCGTTGGCTGGCGTCAAGTGCCGTTGGCAGGGTGAGTTCAGGCGCACACCGCCCCTCAGTGCACTTCCCGCTGTGCTGCGGTTGCGCGGTCGCGAGGCGCCCGTGGATCTAGACTTCCGCACCTGGGCTACTGAGCACACCGACGAGCGCACCGCGGCGATGCTGTCAGCGGCAGCAGGCGTGTACACCTTCCACCACGACCCTGGCGAGCTGTCGGCGGCGTTCGTGTGGAAGCGCACGGTGAGGACGCTGCTGACACCGCCGCCGGCGGCGCGTTACGCGATCGGCGGCTGGAATGCGCTGGTGAGCTCGCTCCAGGCGCGCGCCAGCGATCTGGGCGTGGTGATCACGACCGGCTGTCGTGTCGATCAGCTGCCACAGCCACCTGTGATCGTCGCGACCGAGCTGGGCGAGGCGCGCAGCTTGCTCGGGGATGACTCCGTCGCCTGGATGAGCGGACATACCGTCTGTCTCGACCTCGGCCTCAGCCATCGCCGTGGTGACCCGTTCGTGGTGTCCGATATGGACGAGGCCGGCTGGATCGAGCGCTTCTCGGCGCCCGATCCCTCGCTTGCGCCCGCTGGCGAGGAGCTGGTGCAGGCACAGATGCCGATTCGTCCTGGGGAGGATGTCGAGCGGGCAGCTGCACGCCTGGAGGTGCTGCTCGACGGTTCCTTGCCCGACTGGCGCGAGCGCGAGACCTGGCGGCGGCGCCAGGTGATGGACGGGCGCAGCGGAGCGCTCGACATGCCGGGCACCAGCTGGCGGGACCGACCAGCGGTCGACCGCGGCGATGGCGTGTTCTTGGCGGGCGACATGGTCGCCGCCCCGGGCCTATTGGCGGAGGTCGCCTGGGCAAGTGGAGTGGAGGCCGGGCGGCTCGCAGTGGAGGCGCTCGAGAGCGCCACGCCGCGGCTGCGCAGGGTGGCCTGAGCCGCCGCTCAGGGCGCGGCGGCTACCGCCAGCCGTCCGCGCCTCCCGGAGGATGCGCCCGGCCCCGCCTTCACGAACGACGGCGGGGCGATCCCCAAGTAATGGTCGAAGATCCAGTCGGCGATGCGACGGTGCTCCATACCGCGGACGATCGCGGTGACGGAACGGCTTGGCGTCATGCGTCCGATCGCGCGCTGAGCTCCGAGCAGCCAACGGTATTTACGCGCATGGGCATCAGAGAATGCGCCGTAGCGCCCGAGCGCGTCCGCGCGCGTACGACGCCCGTCGAGCACCGCGCGCAACTCGCGCCCGCACGCGAGACCGAAGTACAACGCGGTGCGGATGCCCTCCGCGGTGAGCGGAAGGCAATGCCCGGCGGAGTCGCCGGCGAAGAACACTCCGTCCTCGACGGCGGGACGTAGCTGGTGGGGGATCCAGTTGCCCTGGTAACCGTCCGCCGGGAGGCACAGTTCGTGAGCGAGCTTGACCGTAGGCTCCTTGACGTGGTGGGACGGCCAGAAGGAGCCGACGCCGACGCGCAACTCGTCGTGAGCGGGAAAGCTCCAGGCATAGCCCGCTCGGATGTGGTTGGGGTCGATCCACAGTTGCATCTCATCGCTGCGACCCGCAGGGTGGACCTCCAGACCACGTGAAAGACGGGCATCCGGTGGCTGGATCGTGGTTCCGTTTGACAGCACGCGCCGCCAGCCAAGCGCGTCGACGATCAGAGGGGCCTCCAAGTCTCCCCGGTCGGTGTGAACGGTGAAGCCGTCTCGACCTGTCACGGTGGCGGTCTCGAGCTCCAGCTCAGAGGGCTCGGCCTGATCCCACAACAGCGCGCACAGCTCGCGGTAGTCGAACGTGGAGAACGACCACGGCAGCGACCAACGCGAGTTGCGAAACGGGGTGTGGACGACGAGCTCGTCGAAGCTCTGGCGCAGTGAGCCCATCAGATCCATAGCCTCGAGCCAGACGGTGGGCATCGCGCAGGCCGAGGTCTGTCGCTCCCCCAGCTCATAGCGGTCGATCAAGAGGACTCGTGCGCCCGAGTCCGCAAGCTCGCGGGCGATCGCCAGCCCGGCGAAGCTTGCGCCGCAGACCAGCACGTCGCAATCACGTCGTTCCAAGCGTGTGCGCTCCGCTCCCCGCTTCGTCGCTCGCACAGGCATTGCTTTGGCAATGGTATAGCTCCGCGGGGCCTGTGGCCTCGCGTTCCGATGCGCAGGGGCTGCGTCCGGCGGTCTTGACCGGCCGAGCCTCGATCGGCCTCTGCGCTAGGCTTCGGCCGGTGCAAACGCTGATGGAGAATCCTCAGGCTCACGTGGTCGAGGGGTCAAACGGGCTCCTGCTCGAGATCGACGGGCAGATCGTCCCCAACTACGACGCGACGTTCCGGGCGATCGAGGAGGGCGAGGTCGTCACCGGCCACGTCGTGCGCATCGACAAGGACGAGGTCCTCGTCGACATCGGCTACAAGTCCGAGGGCGTCATCCCCGCGAACGAGCTGTCGATCCGCAAGGCGGTCGACCCAAACGACGAGGTTCACCTCGGCGAGGAGGTCGATGCGATCGTCATGACCAAGGAGGATCAGGACGGGCGCCTGATCATGTCCAAGAAGCGCGCTCGCTTCGAGAAGGCATGGCGGCGCATCGAAACCGCTGCGGAGTCCGGCGAGCCGGTCGAGGGCACCGTGATCGAGGTGGTCAAGGGCGGCCTGATCATCGACCTCGGCGTGCGCGGCTTCCTCCCTGCCTCGCTCGTGGACATCCGGCGCGTGCCCAACCTCGACGAATACATGGGTACGAAGATCGAGACCAAGGTGATCGAGCTCAACCGCTCGCGCAACAACGTGGTGCTCTCCCGTCGCGCGGTGCTGGAGGAGGAGCGTAAGGAGGTTCGCCAGCAGATCCTCGATCGCCTGCAGCCGGGGCTCGTCGTCGAGGGACAGATCTCCAACATCGTCGACTTCGGCGCGTTCGTGGACCTGGACGGCATCGACGGCTTGATCCACATCTCCGAGCTGTCGTGGTCGCACGTCAACCATCCCAGCGAGATCCTCACGATCGGCGACACGGTAAAGGTCAAGGTGCTCGACATCGACCGCGACCGCCAGCGCATCTCGCTTGGGCTCAAGCAGACCCAGGAGGACCCCTGGCAACGGATCGTCGATACCTACAACATCGGCGACGAGCTCGCCGGCAAAGTCACCAAGGTCGTCACGTTCGGCGCGTTCGTCGAGATCCTCGACGGTGTCGAGGGGCTGGTGCATATCTCCGAGCTCGCGCCGCACCACGTCGAAAGTCCGCGCGAGGTGGTCCACCCGGGCGATGAGATCCGCGTGCAGATCCTCGAGATCGACTCCGAGCGCAGGCGGCTGTCGCTGTCGGCGAAGCGAGTCGAGGACCAGCTGCTGCCGCTGTCGCGCGCCGGTGAGCCCGCCGGTCAGGTAGGTGTGGGGTTGGAGGATGCTGGCGTGGAGCTGCCGCCCGAGGCCGGCGAGGAGTTGCAGGCCGCGGAGGCTGGCGACGTGCCCGAGGCCGCGGAGGTAACCGAGGCTCCGGAGGCTGTTGCGGCAGCCGAGGCGAGCGATGCCGGACAGGCGCCCGAGACAGTCCCAGGCGCCCAGGCGGATGAGACCGCGACAATCATCGTCGAGGCGCCCGCTGAGGAGCACTCCACCGGGACCGACGAGGCGTCGCACACACCGGAGGCTTCGGAGGCGACAGAGGCTGTGGAGGCCGAGATTCCAGAGGCGGCCGTCGACACACCGCAGGAGCCCGCTGATCAGGCTCCCGCGCCGGAGGCCGCAGCCATCGAGCCCGAGCCCGTCGCCGAGTCCTCGCCGCAGGACTGACACGGTCTCAGGGACGCCGAGCGGTGAAGCCGACGGTGCCCTTCATCGGGCTGACCGGAGGCATGGGGGCGGGCAAGTCGACCGCCCTTCAGGCGCTCGAACGGCTGGGCGCGGCGGTGCTGTCGACCGATGTCGTGGTGCACGAGCTGTACGCGAGCGAGCGGTTGCGCGAGGCGGTCGTCGAACGCTGGGGGCCCGAGGTGGTGCCCGCCGGCGCGGTCGACCGTGCGGAGATCGCCGCACGTGCATTCGCGCGGGAGGAGGACCGAGCCTGGCTCGAGCAGTTGCTGTGGCCGCTCGTGGGCGCCAGGGTCGCCACTTGGTTGGAGGAGGTGCGCGCCGGCGGAGGGGCTGGCCAGCCCCTGCCGCGAGCGGCGGTGGTGGAGGTGCCGCTGCTGTTCGAGGCGGGCATGGAGAAGCTCTACGACGCAACGATCGCCGTGATCGCCTCAGAGGAGGTGCGCCGCGAGCGTGCCGCGGGACGTGGACACGCTCTCGTGGAGGAGCGCGCGGCGCGCCAGCTGTCCCAGGACGAGAAGGCGCGGAGGGCGACTTTCGTCGTGCGCAACGACGGCTCCGAGGCGGATCTCGAGCGCGAGCTGTCGGCCGTCCTTGACAAGCTTTAAAGATGAGCGGACACCGTCGCCGGCGACTGGTCGGCGCGACCGTGGCAATCGCGTTCACCGCGCTGCTCATAGGGCTGCTCGTCTCGCGCATCGATCATGCGGTCCACGAACTGACGTTGCCGCTCAGCGACGCGAGCGTCATCCGCGAACAGGCCGCCGCGAAGCACCTGGACCCAGCGCTGATCGCCGCCGTGATCTATGCCGAGACGAAATTCGAACCCCGCACCTCCCCCGCGGGCGCCGAGGGGCTGATGCAGATCCTCCCCAGCACGGCCCACTTTCTCGCCGGCCTCTCGGGCGGGGTGAGCTTCACAACCAGCGACCTCGCGACACCCGCGATCAACATTGCCTACGGGAGCTATTACCTACGCTATCTGCTCGAACACTACGATGGTGACGAGATGCTCGCGGTGGCCGCTTACAACGCGGGCCTCGCGAACGTCGATCAGTGGGTGGCACAGGCGCATGCCGCGGGCGGGGAGCTCACGGTCGGCGCGATCCCGTTTCCCCAGACGCGCGCGTACGTGCAGCGGGTGCTCGAGGCCCAGAGGGAATATCGGGCCGTCTATGCGCGGCAGCTGGGGATCGTCGAGTAGGACGGTCGCGCCTGCGCTTGCCAGATGCCGTCGGATATATCCGATCCGCCCACGACGACGAGGACACGGGACGGGCCGCCCGGCGCTACGATCGGCATTGTGAGGAGCATGCGTGCTCTGGCTCAACCTCCTCGTGGTGCTCTCGCGCCTGTCGTTCGTCGGCGCGCTTGGGGACCCGCCCGGGGCGTGTTGATCTGTGTCGCTGTCGTAGGCATCATCGTCTTGCTGCTGCTGTGGTGCGGCGTCGCCGCCGGGCCGGCCGCCGCCTTCTCCCTGAAAGAAAACCCATTCGTGCAACAGGGAGAAAAGCTCACGGCCTCGGGGGTGAGCGAACTGGCCGAACAGGGGTCCAGCGTGGCGATCTCAGCCGACGGCGACACGGCGCTCGTCGGCAGTCCCGCTTATAAAAGCTTCAAGGGAGCGGCGTGGGTGTATGTGCGTGAAGGCGGTAAATGGACCCAGCAGGCGGAGCTCATCGGCAAAGAAACAGGTGGTGGCAGCGGCTTCACGAAGCAGGGCTTCAGCGTCGCGCTGTCAGCCAATGGCGATACAGCGTTGATCGGTGGTCCGGGGGACGGCACCGAAGGGGCGGCGTGGGTGTTCACCCGTTCCGGATCGGCCTGGGAAGAGAAGGCCAAGCTCGTCGGCAAAGGAGCGAGCGGAGATGCCGAACAGGGCAACAGCGTTGCGCTGTCGGCCAACGGGGAAACGGCGCTGGTGGGCGGGCATGTGGACGCAGCCGGCGTGGGAGCCGCATGGGTGTTCACTGGCTCGGGCTCCAGCTGGTCGCAGCAGGGCAAAAAGCTGGTTGGTGCGCATGGTGCTGAACCGACCATCGAGCAGGGCACGAGCGTGGCGCTCTCCGGTGACGGCAACACGGCGCTGATCGGCGGCCCTTCTGCCGAAAAAGAAAAGGGAGCCGTGTGGGTCTTCACCCGCGCGAGCTCGACCTGGAGAGAACAGGCAAAGCTGCCGGCTGGCACGGGCGTCGGCGAAAAAACCGGTCAGGGTCAGAGCGTGGCGCTGTCCGCGGACGGCAACACCGCCCTCGTCGGCGGGCCGGGTGAGGACGAAGCAACGGGAGCCGCGTGGGTGTTCGTGCGCTCGGGCGAAGCGTGGAGTCAGCAGGGTGGAGAGCTGCTCGGCGAAGATGCGACGCTGAAAGAAGCTCAGGTGGGCCACGGCGTCTCGCTCTCCGAAAACGGCAACACGGCGGTCCTCGGTGGGTATCACGACGACGTCAGCGTCGGGGCCGCGTGGGCGTTTGTGCGCTCCGGCTCCACATGGGGCGAACAGGAGAAACTTGTCGGCACAGGCTCGGTGGGAGGGTTCCCGACCCAGGGCTCGAGCGTCGCGTTGTCTGGCGACGGCTTCACGGCGCTGGTCGGTGGCGCGGGCGACAACAGCGAGGTCGGAGCTGCCTGGGTCTTTGCGAGAACACCAGAATCGGGTGGCGAACCTGAACCAAACCCCGGACCGAGCCCCAACCCCAACAACCCCAACAACGGGTCGAACGCCTCGACGAACACCGGATCCGGGTCCTCCACCGGGAGCTCCACCTCGACTGGTACGACCGACAAAGCAACGGCGGATCTGGTCCCGCCCGGACCGACACCCGCCCAGCTCGAAGAAAAACTGGCCACCGCGTTCGGGCTGCCGTCCGCCAAGGCCTGCTACAGCAAGCGCGCGTTCAAGATCCACATCCAGCAGCCGCCCGGCTATCCGAAGGTCGTATCCGCCGAGGTCTTCCTCGGCCACAAGCGCGAGCGCTCGCTCAACAAGAAGGGCCTCACCGACCAGGTCATCTTGAGCGGGCTGCCCTACGGCACGTTCACGATCAAGATCGTCGCGCGCACCGTCAAGGGCACCACCCTCACCGGCACCCGCACCTACCACACCTGTCGTGCCAAGCCGCTCAAGAACCGTCGACCTCCCCGGCTCTAGCGGGGATCTCACGGTGTTTAATGCCGTGGAGCCTCACGGGTCGACATGGCGGGGGAGTCTGCCGGCGACGAGCTAGCCTGAGGTCAGCAACGCATGCCCGACTTCAAGCTCGACTCCGTCTTCACTCCCACTGCCGATCAGCCGAAGGCGATCGAGGCGATGGCCGAGGGCATCGAGCAGGGCGAGCGCTTTCAGACGTTGCTTGGAGCCACGGGCACAGGCAAGACGATGACGATGGCGGGCGTGATCGAGGCGGTGCAGCGCCCGACGCTCGTGATCGCGCACAACAAGACGCTGGCGGCACAGCTGTGCAACGAGTTCCGCACGTTCTTTCCGGACAACGCGGTCGAGTACTTCGTCTCCTACTACGACTACTACCAGCCCGAGGCATACGTCCCCAGCAGGGATCTGTACATCGAGAAGGACTCGGCGATCAACCAGGAGGTCGACCGGTTGCGGCATGCCGCCACGGCCGCCGTGTTCGCCCGCCGGGACGTGATCGTGGTCGCCTCGGTGTCCTGCATCTACGGGCTGGGGTCGCCGGAGACGTATGAGATGAACATGCAGATCCTGCGGCGGGGCGAGGCGATCGATCGCGACAAGCTGCTGCGGAAACTGGTTTCGATCCAGTACACGCGCAACGACAGCGTGCTCGCGCGCGGCACGTTCCGCGTGAAAGGTGAGACGCTCGAGGTGTTCCCCGCGTACGCCGAGACGGCCTTCCGGGCGACGATGTTCGGCGATGAGGTCGAGCGACTACAGCACTTCGATCCACTCACCGGGGAGTTGATCGAGGACGACCTGGAGCACGTGGCGATCTGGCCGGCGACGCACTACAACGTCAAGGAGGGCACGATCGAATCCGGCGTGGCGGAGATCGGCCGGGAGCTGAACGAGCGCTGCGAGCAGCTGGAGAAAGAGGGCAAGCTCTTGGAGTCCCACCGCCTGCGGCAGCGAACGCAGTACGACATGGAGATGCTTCGCGAGATGGGGTTCACCTCGGGCATCGAGAACTACTCGCGGATTCTCGACGGGCGCAGGCCGGGCGAGCGACCGTACTGCCTGATCGACTACTTCCCCAAGGATTTTGTGTGCTTCATCGACGAGTCCCACCAGACGGTGCCGCAGATCGGCGGCATGCACGTGGGGGACCGCTCGCGCAAGCAGACGCTCGTGGACTATGGCTTCCGGCTGCCGAGCGCGCTGGACAACAGGCCGCAGACGTTCGAGGAGTTCCTATCGATCACGCCGCAGCTGATGTTCGTCTCGGCCACGCCGGGCGAGTACGAGCGGACCCGGTCCACGCGGATCGTCGAGCAGATCGTCCGCCCGACGGGGATCGTCGACCCGATCGTGGATGTGCGCGAGACGAAGAACCAGATCGACGATCTGATGAACGAGGTCCGCACGCGCGTGGATCGCAACGAGCGGGTGCTCGTGACGACGCTGACGAAGAAGATGTCAGAGGACCTGTCGCAGTACCTGCTGGAGATGGGCTTCAAGACGCGCTATCTGCACTCCGAGATCGACACGCTCGAACGGATTCAGATCATCCGCGACCTGCGGCTGGGGGAGTACGACGTGCTCGTCGGCGTGAACCTGCTGCGTGAGGGCCTCGACCTGCCGGAGGTCTCGCTGGTGGCGATCCTCGACGCCGACAAGGAGGGCTTCCTGCGCGGTGAGACTTCGCTGATCCAGACGATCGGCCGTGCGGCGCGCAACATCGAGGGCAAGGTGTTGATGTACGCCGACAAGGAGACACGCGCGATGAAAGCGGCGATCTCCGAGACCGACCGCCGACGCGAGATTCAGCTGGCGTACAACGAGGAGCACGGGATCACGGCCGCGACGATAGTCAAGGGGATATCGGACATCGCCGAGTTTCTGCAGGGGGAGTCAAAGGTGCCGCGTGGGCGTAAACGCCGCACGATCAAGCGGGGATCGGCAAAGGAGATGCCGCAGCACGAGCTCGAGCGGATGGTGGTCGAACTGGAGGAGGAGATGAGCGCGGCCGCCGAGGAGCTGCGGTTCGAGTACGCGGCGCAGCTGCGCGACGAGCTCCGCGAGCTGCGTCGCGACCTGCGTGAGATCCAGGCGGGCGAGGCTCCGGCGGGGGAGGCCATGGCAAGCGAGGCCCCGGCGGGCGACATCGCTTAGGATGGCCGCCGTGGAGCTGGACAGGCAGGCGATCGAGAAGCGAGACTTTCCCATCGGCCGGCGGGGGTATGACACCGCCGCGGTGGACGCGCACCTGCGAGCGCTCGCAGCCGAGGTCGAGGAGCTCCAACGCACGCTGGCGGGGCGCAGCGGAGAATCATCGCTGGCCTCGACCGCCGGCACGCAGGTGCAGAGCATCATCGAGGCCGCCGAGACGGCCGCCGAGGACATCGAGCGCCAGGCGCGAGAGAGCGCGCAGAGCGCACGCGAGGAGGCCGATAGGGACGCGGCGCGGACCCGCGAGGTCGCAGTCCAGCGAGCTCAGGCGCATGTGGCGACGGTCGCACAGGCCACCTCGACCCTGCTGCAACGCGTCGAGTCGATGGACGGCGAGGCGAGCGGACTGGTGGAGAGCCTACGCGCCGGTGCGAGCCGTCTGGCGAGCGATCTGGCGGCGGCCGAGACAAATATGGGCGAGCTGTATGACGCCGCCTCCGGGCAGGCACACTCCGTCGTGGATGGTGAGCAATCGCCGCCGGCGGCTACCGGCGGCACAGCCGGCGAAGGAACCACCGTCGCTTCATCCCCCGGACAGAGCCGTCCCACGCTCGCGCGGGCCGCCACGCCATTGCCCCAGGTTGCGCCGCCGCAGCCGCAGCCATCCCAGCCACTGCCCGTCCAGCCAGCTCGAGCTGCGGTGTCCCCTTCCCCGCAACCCGCCGCTGTCACGCAACAGCCGGCCACAGCGGAGAACGGGGATATCGACGGCGCCCGCCTGATCGCGCTGAACATGGCGCTGAACGGCGAGTCACGCGAGGCGGCCGATCGCTATCTAGCCGAGAACTTCGAGCTGGCCGACCGGCAGAAGCTGGTCGAAGAGGTGTACGCGGCGATCGAGGGGTAGGGGAGGGGTCACGGAGCTGGGAAGTGGAAGTTGTAGTGCACCTCTCCCGACCTAGAAGTAGGAGTGCCCCTCTCCCGACCTAGTGGGTAAAATGTAGTGGTACACTAGTGGGTATGGCTTACGTCGTCGCACGCCGTAACGGGCGATTTGAGGTTCGCGAGTCGCTGCACACGCCGCAAGGACCCCGCGCGCGCAGCCTCGCCGGTTTCGAGGTTCTGACGGATGAGGTTCTTGCCGCGGCCGCGCGGCGGGCCACGCGACCGTTTGATGGGAAGGCGGTCATCGCCTCGGGCAGGCGCGCTGGGGCACTGGCGACGGCTGTGCCCGGTGCCGCGCAGGTGGTCCGCGGCTCGTCCAGCCGGTTCGTGGAGGCGTCGCGACGGATGGCGCTGTCCCTGCAACGACCCCCTTCGTCCAGGCGGGCAGACCCGGGGGCGGCGCTCATCGATCTCCTGGGCTTCGCCGACGCCGTGACCCGCAATCAGCCTGCCAGACCGTTCGAGCCGCTGACTTTTCCGGTGCTGTCCCGGCTCGTCGCGGGCCGTCGCGCCGCAGCGAGCCCGCACTGAAATGAGCGCCAACGCGGCGCTTGGCGGTCTCGCCGCCAAGATCTTGGCGGTGCACGAGATGCTCGACTCGATGAGGGTGACGCACCAGTTCGGCGGAGCCGTGGCCCTGGCCTGGTATCGCAGCCCGCGTGCGACGACCGATGTCGACCTCAACGTGACCGTCGCGCCCCAAGACGCCGAGCCGGTGCTGGGCGCCCTCACCCATCTGGACGTGACCATATCCCGATCCGATCGAGTCGCGATCAAGCGTGATGGCCAGGCCAGGCTGGAGTGGGATGGGTCCTACCTCGACCTGTTTTTCGCCACCCTAGATCTCCATCAGGAGATGGCCGAGCGCTCGCGCATGGTCGACTTCGGTCCCGTGCAGATACCGATTCTCTCCCCGGAGCACCTGATCGTATGCAAGGCCGTGTTCGACCGGCCGAAGGACTGGGTGGATATCGAAGAGATGGTCGCCTGGGGCACAGAGATCGACCGGGTCGAGGTGCAACGCTTGATCGGTGAGATTCTCGGAGACAGCTCAGAGCAACATGCTCGTCTGGCGGAGTTGTTGAATCCAAGAGCTCAGGGCCGGTAGCCACGGATACGAACGTCTGTTCGCCGCAATAGAATAGGCTGGAGATGCCCGCCGGCAACCAGATAGTCGTCTCCGGAGCGAGGGAGCACAACCTCAAGGACATCTCGTTGTCGTTGCCGAGGGACGCGCTCGTGGTGATCACGGGCCTGTCCGGCTCGGGCAAGTCGAGCCTCGCGTTCGACACGATCTACGCTGAGGGGCAGCGGCGCTACGTCGAGTCGCTGTCAGCCTACGCGCGCCAATTCCTGGGTCAGATGGACAAGCCCGACGTCGACTCGATCGAGGGGCTGTCCCCGGCGATCTCGATCGACCAGAAGACGACCTCGCGCAATCCACGCTCCACAGTCGGCACGGTCACGGAGATCTACGACTACCTGCGGTTGCTGTGGTCGCGCGTGGGCAAGCCGCACTGCCCGATCTGCGGTCGCCCGATCGTGGGCCAATCGGCGGAGCAGATCATCGACCAGGTGATGGAGCTCGGCGACGGGACGCGCTTCATGGTGCTCGCCCCGGTCGTGCGTGGGCGCAAGGGTGAGTACGGCAAGCTGCTGGACGAGTTGCGCGTGGATGGATTCGCGCGCGTGAAGATCGATGATCGGTTGCGGATGCTGGAGGAGTCGATCGTGCTCGACAAGCGCTACAAGCACGACATCTCGGTCGTCGTCGACCGGCTGGTGATGAGGCACGACCTGCGCAAGCGGCTGGCCGATTCGATCGAGACGGCGGTCGGGCTGGCCGAGGGGCTCGTGGAGATTGAGATCGTGGGATCCTCTTCGCGGGCGGAGGCCGATCCCGCGCATGCCACCGGCGCGAAGGGCGCGCGCAAGGCCGCCACGCAGATCGTCCCCGACGAGGTGCCGCCGGAGGGCACAATCTTCACTTTTTCCGAGCGCTTCGCCTGCCCGGTGCATGGACCGTCGCTGGTCGAGCTGGAGCCGAGGATCTTCTCGTTCAACTCACCGCACGGGGCCTGCGGGCACTGCACGGGGCTGGGCGCGCAGATGGAGATCGATCCCGAGCTGGTCGTGCCCGATCCGTCGCTGTCGATCGCCGAGGGAGCACTCGCGCCGTGGGCGGGCAGCTCGTCGAACTACTACGAACAGGTGGCCGAGGCGATCGCCGAGCGCTACGGCGTGGATCTGGACGTGCCGTGGGAGGACCTGCCTCAGGAGATGCGGGACCTGTTCCTGACGGGGACCGACGAACGCTTGCAGATCACCTACCGCAACCGCTATGGGCGCAAACGGACATACGCGACCAGGTTCGAGGGGATCGTGAAGGGGTTGGAGCGCCGCTACCGCGAGTCAGAGTCCGAGGGCACGAAAGAGAAGATCGAGCAGTTCATGTCGCTGCGTCCGTGCCCGGTCTGCGGGGGCGCACGGCTGCGCGCGGAGTCGCGCGCTGTGCTCGTCGCTGGGACGCCGATCGACGAGTTCTGCGCGCTGTCGGCGCGGCGCGCGCTTGAGTGGCTGCGGGAGATCGAGCTGTCGGAGACCGACCGCCACGTCGCACGGCTGATCCTGCGCGAGATCGACGAACGGCTGCGGTTCCTCGAGAATGTCGGAATCGGTTACCTATCGATGGACAGGGCCGCGACGACGCTGTCCGGGGGCGAGGCGCAGCGGATCCGGCTGGCGACGCAGATCGGCAGCTCGCTCGTGGGCGTGCTGTACATCCTCGACGAGCCCTCGATCGGGTTGCACCAGCGTGACAACTCGAAGCTGATCGGTACGCTGGAGCGGCTGCGCGACCTCGGCAACACGGTGATCGTGGTCGAGCACGACGAGCAGACGATGCGCGCGGCCGACTACCTCGTCGACATGGGTCCGGGCGCGGGTGTACACGGGGGGAAGGTCGTCGCCCAGGGCACCGCGAAGCAGGTCGAACGCGTGAAGGATTCGGCGACGGGACAGTTCCTCGCGGGCACGCGCACGATCGCGGCACCGAAGAAGCGCCGCACCCCGAAGGGGTGCGTGGAGATCGAAGGCGCGACCCAGCACAACCTGCGCGACGTCGACGTGAAGGTCCCGCTCGGTGTGCTGACATGCGTGACGGGCGTCTCGGGTTCGGGCAAGTCGACACTCGTCAACGAAGTGCTGTTCAAGAGCGTCGCCAGCCGCCTGCACCGCGCCCGCCGGCGCCCTGGAGCGCACCGCGCGATTCACGGTTTGGATCAGCTCGACAAGATCATCGCCGTCGACCAGTCTCCGATCGGGCGCACGCCGCGCTCGAACCCGGCGACGTACACGGGGCTGTTCGACGTGATCAGGGACATGTTCTCCAAGACGCAGGAGGCCCGCGCGCGCGGGTACAAGGCGGGCAGGTTCAGCTTCAACGTGAAGGGCGGCCGTTGTGAGGTGTGCAAGGGCGACGGGCAGATCAAGATCGAGATGCACTTCCTGCCCGACGTGTACGTCCCCTGCGAGCAGTGCCACGGCAAGCGCTACAACCGCGAGACGCTGGAAGTGAAGTTCAAGGGCAAGAGCATTGCCGACGTGCTCGACATGGCGATCGAGGACGCGCTGCCCTTCTTCGAGCACATACCGAAGGTGCGTCGCCGGCTGGAGACGCTCAACGCGGTGGGACTCGGCTACGTCAGGCTCGGCCAGCCCGCGACGACGCTCTCAGGCGGCGAGGCGCAGCGCGTGAAGCTCGCGACCGAGCTGTCGAAGGTCGCGACCGGGAGGACGCTGTACATCCTCGACGAGCCGACTACCGGTCTGCACTTCGTTGACGTGGAGCGGTTGCTCGAGGTGCTCCAGCGCCTGGTCGACGCGGGCAACAGCGTCGTCGTGATCGAGCACAACCTCGACGTAATCAAGTCGGCGGATCGATTGATCGACATGGGCCCGGAGGGCGGCGAGGAAGGCGGCGTAGTGATCGCTCAGGGCACCCCCGAGCAGGTCGCGGCGGAGCCGATCTCTCACACAGGGGAATTCCTCGCGGAGCTCGTGGTCCCGGCGAAGCACGTGAGCGCGAAGAAACCGCGAGGTAAGAGCGCCCCCAAACGCAAGCCCCGGGCGAAGGTCGCCGCTTGATCGACAACGAGGTGGCGCGCCAGCTCCGGCTGTGGGTTCAGAAGTGGCGCTGGTATGAGCGCAACTCGCTGCCGTGGAACCGTGCGCGGATTCACTGGGAGGCGATGCGCCGCGAGGCGTTCGTGCGCTGGCCCGTGCACGGCAACGTGCTGGAGGCGCTGCGCGAAGAGCGTCTGGAGATCGGGCCGGGGACGCTCCTGGAGCCGGGCGTGTGGATCACCGCACCGGGAAACGCGCGCGTGCGGATCGGCGCGGGGACGTTTCTCAACCTCGGCGTGATGATCGCCGCCGAGCGGCTGGTGGAGATCGGCGATCACTGCATGCTGGCGAACGGCTGTTTCGTCACCGATGCCTCTCATCGCTACGACGATCCCAAGCGGCCCGTGCCGTGGCAGGGATTCGAGAGCAAGGGGCCGACGAAGATCGGCAACAACTGCTGGCTGGGCGCGAACGTGGTCGTGACCAGTGGTGTGAGCATCGGCGAGCGCTGCGTGATCGGCGCGAACAGCGTCGTCACGCGCGACATCGAGCCCTTCTCGGTCGCGGCCGGTGTGCCGGCAAAAGTGCTCAGGCGGGTGCAGTACGAAGGCTCTGACGCGGCCTGAGACTAGCGTCGTCCCACCGTGCCGTCCCGCGTGTCAGCTCAGCCGGGCGTGCAGGTCGGCCAGCTCGGCGGGGTCGATCGAGTAGGTGTGCTCGGGGCCGGGGTAGCGCCGGGTACGAACGTCCTCGGCGTAGGCGGTCACGCCCGCGTTCATCTCGGCCTGCAGGTCGGCGTAACGCTTGACGAAGCGCGGGCCGAGCCCGTCGCGGATGCCGAGCAGATCGTGGAACACGAGCACCTGCCCGTCAGTGGCGGGACCCGCGCCGATGCCGATCACGGGGATCTCCACGTGCGGCATCAGCTCCTCGGTGACCGCGGCGGGGATCGCCTCGAACACGAGCGCGAAGCAACCGGCAGCTTGCAGGGCAAGCGCCTCTGAGGCGATGCGGGCGGCCGCGCCCGCGGTGCGGCCCTGGGCCTTCCAGCCACCGAGGGCGGTCGAGGTCTGGGGGGTGAGACCGACATGGCCCATCACTGGGATGCCGGCGCCGACGATCGCGCGTGCGCGGCGCACGGATGCCTCGCCGCCGCCCTCGAGCTTGACAACTTCGCAGCCGGCCTCCTTGACCATGCGCATCGCGGTCGTGATCGCCTGCTCGTCGGAGACCTCGTAGGAGCCGAACGGCAAGTCGCCGATCAGCAGGGGCGTGGTGAGACCGCGGCGCACAGCGCGCGCGAGCACGAGCATGTCCTCCAACGACACCGGCGTCGTGGCGTTGTAGCCGAGCACCGTGGTGGCGGCGGAATCGCCGACGAGCACGAGGTCGACGCCGGCCGCCTCGGCGGCGCGGGCGGAGGGATAGTCATAGGCCGTGACCATCACGATCGGGTCGCCGAGCCGTTTCTTTTCAAGCAGCAGCGGCAGGGTCATCGGCAGGCGATGGGCGGGTGGGGTTCGATTCAACGGGGCTTGAACGGTGGGGTGGCTCGACATGGCGATGAATCCTCTCTGACGATGGTTGACGCCCGGCGCTCACTGGGTGAGCAGGGTCGCCACCTCGTCGTCGATCGTGATGATGCGGTTGGTTTGCGCCTCGACGTGGACCACGCGAGGTTCGTAGTGCTCGAGATCGGCCCGGTCGTACTGGCCGTAGGAGATGACGATGATCGTGTCGCCGCGGTGCACGAGCCGCGCGGCGGCGCCGTTGACCTTGATCTCCCCGGAACCGCGCGCGCCGGCGATCGTGTAGGTCTCAAAGCGCGCGCCATTGTCGATGTCGACCACGTGGACCTGCTCGTACTCGAGGATGTCGGCGGCCTCGAGCAGGTCTGGGTCGAGTGTGATTGACCCGACGTAATGCAGGTCACAATCGGTGACCGTGGCCCGGTGAATCTTGGACTTCAACATCACGCGCTGCATCAGACGGTCGCCTTTCGTCGGAGCGGTTGACGGGGGGTCGATGTGGCTGCGGGCTGGAGCAGGGCGTTGTCGATCAGGTGGGTCTCGCCCACGCGAGCCGCGATCGCCAGCAGGGCCTCGCGCGCGAGCGTCTCGACGGGCTCCAGCGTGTCGGGGTCGACGAGCGCCACGTACTCGGGCGAGACGCCGAAGGGAAGCAGCGCCTCGCGCGCCGCGTCCAGCAGGGCGGCAGCGGAGCGCTCGCCGGCACCGGCGCGGTCGCCGGCCGCCCGCAGGGCCGCAGGCAGAGCAAGCGCGCGGGAGCGCTCCTCGGGTGAGAGCAGAGCGTTGCGACTGGACATCGCCAGGCCGTCGGTCTCACGCACGGTCTGGCAGGCCTCGACACGGACGGGCAGGTTCAGGTCGGCGACGAGGCGGCGGATGACCACGACCTGCTGTGCATCCTTCTGGCCGAAGTAGGCGACATCGGGCAGCGCCATGCAGAGAAGCTTGGTCACGACCGTGGTGACGCCCCGGAAGTGCGCGGCGCCGCGGGTCGCGCCCTCGAGACGGTCCGTGATGCCGAGGACTTCTACGACGGTGGCGAACCCGGGTGGATAAATCTCCTCGACTGACGGCGCGAACAGCACGTCGGCGCCGGCCTTGGCGGCGAGATCGGCGTCGCGCCGCGCCTGGCGCGGATAGCGGTCGAGGTCCGAGCGCTCGTTGAACTGCGCCGGGTTGACGAACAGGGAGACCACCACAACATCGCACTGAGCGCGTGCGCGGCGGATCAGCGAGAGGTGACCCTCGTGCAGCGCGCCCATCGTGGGGACCAGGCCGATCTTCAGGCCGTTCCGACGGGCCGGGTCGAGCGCGGCCCGCAGCTCACCCACAGTCAGGAGCGTCCTCATGGACGGCACACCCACTTGGACTTGCGGCGTCGCCCACCCGCGTTCTCGGTGAGAACCGCGCCACGGGCGCGTGGGATGCGACAGGGTCGATTAGCTTGGCTCATCTGGCTCGGTCCAGTTCCCTCGGGATACCGGTCGCGACGTACCTAGAGCATACCGCCGGCGAGGACGTGTGTGCGATGTGTGCGCAACCTCACACTGGTGGGGATCGCCGTCACCATGCATCGATATTCGGGCGCTTCTTGCCCTCCCGTCTTTGCCACCGGCCCGTGGTCTCGTCAAACAGGGTGGCGATCCAGCGCCGCGAATCCGCCGGATCGATCACGTCGTCGATCTCGCCATAGGCCGCCATGTTCAGGCCCTGGCCGTGTTCATAGGCGGCTGCGACCGTGGCCTTGAACACCCGCTCGCGCTCCTCGAGGTCCGCGATCGCCTCCAGCTCGCGTTTCATGCCCAAGCGCACCGCGCCCTCCAACCCCATAGCGCCGAACTCCGAGGTCGGCCAGCCGATAGTGAACAGGGGCGCCTTGAAGCCGCCGGCTGCCATCGCCTGCGCCCCGAGCCCATAGCCCTTGCGCAACACGATCGTGCCCATCGGCACCGTGAGGTTCGCGCCGGTCACGAACATCCGCGCGAAGTGACGCACCGTCGCCGTCCGCTCGGCGGCGGGGCCGACCATGAAGCCGGGCGTGTCACAGAGAAACAGCACGGGCAGCTCGAAGGCGTCACAAAGCTGCATGAAGCGTGCAGCCTTGTCGGCGCCGTCGGCGTCGATCGCCCCGCCCAGGTGGGGTGGGTGATTGGCCACCACCCCCAGCGCCCGGCCGTCCACCCGGGCCAATGCGGTCACGATGCCCGCCCCGAAGCCGCGGCGCAGCTCCAGCACAGAGTCCTCATCAAAGAGCACCTCGAGCACCAGGCGCACGTCGTAGATCTGTCTGCGCCGCTCGGGGATGACGTCCCGCAGCCGCCGCTGGTCGGGTACTCGCGCGTCGTACACCGGGCCGCCGAAGTAGGAGAGATAGCGCTTGGCCTCAGCGACAGCGGCGCGGTCGTCCTTGACGCGCAGGTCGACCACCCCATTTGCATGCTGCATGTCGATCGGGCCGACCTCGGCTGGCTGGAAGGAGCCCAGCCCCCCACCCTCGATCATCGCCGGGCCACCCATGCCGATGCTCGAGTCCTCGGTGGCGATCACCACGTCACAGCAACCGAGGAGCGCGGCGTTGCCCGCGAAGCAGTTACCGGAGGCGATCCCCACGAGCGGGACCAGCCCGCTCAGGCGCGCGAAGAGATTGAAGGCGCGGCAGTCCAGGCCCGCGACGATCGGCATGTCGACATCGCCCGGTCGCCCGCCGCCGCCCTCGGCGAACAGCACGACCGGCAACCTGCGCCGCTCAGCGAGCTCGAACAGGCGGTCCTTCTTGGCGTGGTTGCGCATGCCCTGGGTGCCGGCGAGCACCATGTAGTCGTAGGACATCGCCACGCAGCGCTGGCCCGCGATCTCACCGATCCCACCGACCAGGCCGTCGGCGGGAGTGCGGGTGATCAGCTCCTCGCGTGAACGCCGGCGCTCCTGGGCGGCGAACAAGAGTGGCCCGTACTCGACGAACGTGCCGTCGTCGACGAGCTCCGCGAGGTTCTCGCGGGCGGTGCGCCGCCCGCGCTCGTGACGCTTGGCGACCGCCTCGATCCGTGTGGCATCCAGCCCGACTTCGTGACGCTCGCGCATTGCCCGGAGGCTCGCGCGCTCGCCGTCTCGGTGTGGCGCCGTGGCGCCCGCGATATCGGCCGCCGTTTCAGAGCTCGGCTTGGAGGATGGCCCCATCCCGAGATCATCGCTGATGGACACCCGGCCGGTCGGGATCCATCGATCGATCGAGAGCACGCGCTATCGATCGTGCCTCTCGCCGAGTGCAGGAACTAGCATGCATGCGATGTCCGCCGAGGAGAGCGAGCAGTCGCCCGATGAGCGGCGCGAGGCCCTGAAGGAGGTCCTCGCGCAGGCACGTGGTTGCGTCCGCTGCTCGGAGCTGGCGGCGACGCGCAAGACGGTCGTGTTCGGCGCGGGGAACGCCGACGCCGAGCTGATGTTCGTGGGCGAGGCGCCGGGCGCGAGCGAGGACGAGCAGGGCGTACCGTTTGTTGGACGCGCCGGCAAGCTGCTGGAGACGTTGCTGGGGGAGATCGGTATGGCGCGCTCGGAGGTGTTTATTGCGAATGTGCTCAAGTGCTTGAGGTACAACGCTCTGGTACAGCTGGGCGACGGCTCCTGGGAGCGGGTCGGGAGACTGGTTCGCTCGCGGTATGACGGCGATGTCATGTCCGTTGATGAACAGGGGCAACTGGTACGCCGTCAAGTCATTGGCTGGCACGCCACGCCCCTAGCGGGCCGTCACGTGTATCGGCTCAACTACCGGTCCTCAAAGCAAGCTGGCGCAGGACGTGTCGGGATCCAGCTCACGGGCGATCATCCTGTGTTGACCGAACGCGGCTACGTTCCAGTCGAACAATTGAACAGTGGAGACCGCATTGCCACAGGCCAAGGTTTGAGCGCGCTTGCACGGGACGTCGTTTGCGGAACCGTACTGGGCGACGGCTGTCTGCAAGCCTCGTCGTCGTACCTAAGTTTTTCGCATTCTCAGCGTCAGGGCGAGTACGCACGTTTCAAGGCGGAACTGATCGCAGAGCTCGGTGCGGACGTCCACGAGCGCGAGGTTGCCGCGGTCGTCGGTGGAGACCGCGTGTATCCCGTTGTGCATGTACGTACGCTTGCTCATCGCGCACTGCGGGTAATTCGCCAGGACTTCTATCGCCCGCACAAGGTGGTGCCGGCGTGGCTTGCCGATGAGCTCAATCCGCGGATGCTGGCCTTCTGGTTCATGGATGACGGCTATACGCGAATCCGCGAGGGAGGTAGGCGGCCAATGGCTGAGCTCGCCACGAATGCTTTTTCGGAGGCTGACCTGCAGGTGTTGATCGCAGGGCTTGCACGGCTAGGCCTTCCCGCCAAGGCGACAAGGAAACGGCTGTATTTCGATGTCCAGGCTACGGAGCGGCTCAGCGAGCTCATCGCCCCGTATGTCCCGCCGTCGATGCGCTACAAGCTCAACCCTGATGTCGCGACGCGGATCCCGTTTGATCGGTCGCGTTTGGATCGTGGGCCGACTACTGTCCTGTACGACGAGATCGAGGTAGAGGACATCACCGACCGAGAGCGGGGTGATGTCACGTTCTTCTGCATAGATGTCGAGGACACGCACAATTTCGTCACGGCAGGCGGTGTCGTGCACAACTGCCGGCCTCCCGGCAATCGCGATCCGCTACCGGTCGAGATCGAAAACTGCCAGGAGTACCTGTTGCGCCAGGTTGAGCTGATCCAGCCGGCCGTGATCTGCACACTGGGCAACTTCTCGACCAAGCTGCTGCGCGGCGACCCGACCGGGATCACGCGCCTGCACGGGCAGCCGGAGGTGCTCATGCTGGGTCGGCGCGCGGTGCGGCTCTACCCGATCTACCATCCCGCCGCGGCGTTGTACACGCCGCGCATGCTCGAGACGCTGCGCGAGGACTTCACACGGCTGCCGGACCTGCTCGCGCTGGGGGCGCCTGAGCAGACGTGGCTGGGAGAGGCGCCGGAGCCAGCGCCGGAAGAGCCGGAGGTGGAGGACGAGCAGGCCTCCGAGGTGGACCAGCTGGGGCTGTTCTGATCACCCAGCACCCCGAGTGTCCACCCGGTGAAGACTCCTTCTGGACACAATTTGTCCCCAAAAAGAGGGGATGTAAAGGAAATGTCGAACTTTCTCCCCCAAGGCCTAAAGCAAGCTGTAAAGGCTGCCGATAACGGGCCTGTCTCCATCCTCCCTAGCAGTACGACCGGCCCGCGCTTCCCTCTCTCCCGCGGGCCGGTCGCGTTTAAGCGCCACCGGCTGGGTCGAGCTTCGCTCTAGAGTCTCGTCAGTGGCCGTGCGCATCGTCGAGACATCGGGTCCCACGGAGACGGAATCGCTGGGTGCCGAGCTGGCCGGGAAGCTGAGCGATGGCGATGTGGTGCTCGTATGCGGCGAGCTGGGCTCGGGCAAGACCACGCTCGTACGCGGCGCGGCTCGTGCGCTGGGGGTCAGCGACCCCGTGACCAGCCCGACGTTCAGCATCGGTCACCGCTACAACGGAGCGAACGTGACCGTCTCGCACTTGGATCTATACCGGCTGGCGGGGCTCGAACATGAGGACCCGGCGCTGCTGGTTGACTATCTCGGCCCGGGGCGGATCGCGTTCGTGGAGTGGCCGAAGGATGAGACTGATCGGATAGCGGCCGGCGAGCTGGCGGACGCGCTTGTGCGGGTCACGCTCCACCATCGGGGCGGCGACGACCGGCGTATCGAGCTGGACGGCGCCCCGGGTGAGGACGAATCAGGTGGGCGACGATGATCGTGCTCGGTTTCGATACCGCCACCTCGTCCACCGCCGTGGGGTTGCGTATGGCGGACGGAGAGACGCTCAATTTGCGCGACGATCCTGGCGAGAGAGAGCGTCCCGGGCACACGACCCGGCTGCTGGCGATGGCCGGCGAGCTGCTCGCCGAGGCGGGGATCGGCTGGAGCACGCTCGACCGGATCGCGGTGGGTGTCGGGCCCGGCAGGTTCACAGGCCTGCGCGTGGGCATCGCCACCGCGCGCGGGCTGGCCCAGTCGCTCGACGTTGAGCTGGTGGGGGTGTCCAGCCTGCGCGCGCTGGCCGAGACGGCCGCTGAGGAAGATACGCTCGTATTGGCGATGATCGACGCTCGTCGTGGGGAGGTGTTCCTCGCCACATATGCCACGACAGGGGAGCTGATGTCCCCGCGCGCGTTGGCGCCCGAGGATCTGGGGAGCATCGTCACGCAGGCCAACGGGCGGTGGCTGGCAGTGGGAGACGGCGCAGTGCGCTATCGCGGCCATCTGGAGACGGCTGGAGTTGTGGTTCCGGAGGATTGCTCCCCGCTGCACGAGGTGAGCGCCGAGGCTATCTGCAACCTTGGCGTCAGCGCGCCGGCGGTGGCCGCGTATGAGGCGATCGTGCCGGACTACCGGCGCCGGCCGGATGCGGAGGTCGCCCTCGCGGCACGCGTGTCCAGGCTGGCGGGAGCAGAGCGATGAAAGAGCCATCACCAGCATCCGCCGCCCGGCTCGGTGCCGAGCGCGCGCCGTCTGTCGAGATCCGGCGGCTGGTCTATCCCGACCTGCCCCAGGTGATCGCGATTGAGCGCCGCGTCTTCCCGACGCCGTGGTCGCTGGCGATGTTCGTGCTGGAGATGTCGAAGCGATCGGGGATATGCCTGGTAGCGACCGATCGGGGACATCCAGCCCGGACGCCTGGGTATGGGGAACAGGCGCCACAGGCGATCGTCGAGCAGCGGCTGATCGGGTATTTGATCTGCTCCCGCTACGACACGGTCTGGCACGTGATGAACATTGCCGTCGATATCGAGCACCAGGGCAAAGGGCTGGCCTCGGTGCTGCTCGCCGAGCTGTATGGGCGGGTCGATGACGAAGATGCGCGCTACACGCTGGAGGTACGCCGCTCCAATCTTCTCGCCATCCGGTTATACGAGCGAGAGGGCTTCCGCGCTGCTGGGATACGCCGTCGCTATTACCAGGACAATGGCGAGGACGCACTCGTGATGTGGCGCACTCCGGCCACGCTTGCCGGATCACTAAAGGACGTTCCCAATCCGGGTCCGGTATGAGGGGCATCAGCCCGTCATCTGGAGGCCTGGAAGGCGAGCCTTCCGGCATCCGTCATCAGGGAGGCCGGCCGGATGGGGGCGCGAGGGGCGTCAGCCCCGGTCAAGGACGTCTGGAGGCCGGCCGGCCTGCTCAGGAGGGCCGGCCGGATGGGGGCGCGAGCACGCTTACTTCTCCTCCTATGATTCTCGCGCTGGAGACGAGCTGCGACGACACCTGCGCGGCGGTCCTCGACGCTGATGGGCAGATCCTCTCGAACGTAATCTCCTCGCAGGGAGTGCACGACCGCTTCGGCGGGGTCGTGCCGGAGATCGCGTCCCGTCACCACCTGGAGTTGGTGAACTTGGTGGTGGAGCAGGCACTGAGCGAGGCGGGCACCACGCTCGATGACGTCGGTCTGGTTGCGGCGACACAGGGGCCGGGGCTGGTGGGGGCGCTGTTGGTGGGACTCTCCACTGCCAAGGCGCTAGCAGCCGGAAGGGAGTTGCCGTTCGCGGCGGTCGATCACCTGCAGGGCCACGTGGCGGCGAACTTCCTACCAGCGGTCGGGCCCGGTGATGCGAATGCGTTTGAGCCCCCGTTTGAGCCCCCATTTGAGCCCCCATTCCTATGTCTGATCGCCAGCGGTGGGCATACGCTGCTGGCGCGAGTCCATGAGCACGAGGGATATGAGGTTCTTGGCGGCACACTCGATGACGCCGCGGGCGAGGCGTTCGACAAGGGGGCGAGGATGCTCGGGCTCGGCTATCCCGGTGGCCCAGCCCTCGAGCGTCTCGCGGAAGCGGGCGACCCAGAGGCATTCTCCTTCCCCGGCTCGCGCGGGGAGCGCTCCCGTGGTGGCCGCGGGACCAGTCGCCAGGCGTTTGCGCGGAGCCTCGACTTCTCGTTTGCCGGCGTGAAGACGGCGCTGCTCTACCGGCTACGCGAGCTGTCCGAGGTCGAAGCCAGCGATCTGGCTGCCGACCTCGCCGCGTCCTATCAGACGGCGATCGTGGACAGCCTGATCCTGCGCGCTGAGCAGGCGCTGGATCAGACCGGGCTCGGTCGTCTTGCGGTCGGGGGTGGCGTGGCCGCCAACGGCGAGCTACGTCGACGATTGGCCGGGTTGGGCGCGACGGTGCACGTACCGGCGCGCGTGCTATGCACCGACAACGCCGCAATGATCGCGAGCGCGGCGCGCTTCGCGAAGCAGCTGCCGTATCCGGACTACCTCGCGCTCGACGCCTACGCGACCGGGGAACGACCACTATGAGGGCGGTGCTCACGGTCTATGGCAAGCCTGACTGTCATCTTTGCGCAGAGGCGATGACGGCGCTGCGCGTCCTTCAAGCGGAGCTCCAGTTCGTCCTTCAGGAGCGTGACATCACGGCCGACGAGGCGCTTCACCGTGCCTACTTCGAGCGCATCCCGGTGATCGCGCTCGACGGCGAGGAGCTGTTCGACTACTTCGTTGACGAGGCGATTCTGCGCGAGCGTCTAGAGTCACGGCGATGAGCTACGGAGAGCTGACATCGAGTCACGGGAATGCCGAGCAGGACGGGAGCGCCGTTTCCGGCGAGCGCCTGTCCCTGGGCGTGGCGGCTCGCCTGTCGCGCTACCTGCAGGTGTTGACGCAGGCGAAGAAGATGGGCAAGGAGACGATTTCCTCACAGGAGCTCTCGGACTACACGCATGTGAACTCCACCCAGATCCGCCGTGACCTGTCGGGCTTCGGGAAGTTCGGCAAGCGCGGGGTCGGCTACAACGTCGAGGCGCTTGTGTCGCAGATCCGCAAGATCTTGCGCACCGCGGGCCAGCACAACATCGCCCTGCTCGGCGCGGGGCATCTGGGCAAGGCGATCGCCTCCTCAGATATCTTCGCCGACCACGGTTTTCGCGTGGTGGCGATCTTTGACGTGGATACCGCCAAGGTGGGGACGAAGGTGGGCAACCAGCTGGTGCGCCACACCGGCGAGCTGCGCCAGATCGTGGAGGACGAGGACATCGTGGTGGGCGTGCTGGCGGTGCCCACGGATGCCGCCCAAGGGCTCGCTGACGAGTTGGTGGAGGCGGGCGTGAGGATCATCTTCAACTACTCCGAGTCACTGCTCGACGTGCCGCCGGAGGTGACCGTTCATACCTCCAGTCCGGCCGTCGATCTGCTCTACGCGCTGTACTTCTACTTAACTTGAGGGCTCAGACCACCGCCTCGCCGACGATCGTCTCGATTACAGATCTCGCCGAACCACTCGCCGGTTTCCGACGTCCAATCGCGAATTCGCACCCAAGCCCCAGCCGACCGCAATGACCAGCCTGGATCTAGACCGCGCGGAGGAGACGTTCGCCGCGACGACCGATTTCACCGTCGGCATCGAGGAGGAGTTCGCCATCCTGCGCCCGCGGACGCTCGATCTGGAGCCACGCTTCGAGGAGCTGCGCGCAGCCGCTGAGGGCGATCCGCTGCTGCACGAGGGCATCACGGGCGAGCTGATCTCCTCGGAGATCGAGATCATCTCCGGTGTCGGTGCGGATCTTCATGACGCGCTCGCTCTTCAGCGCGAGCGCCGCAGGCGCCTGTTCGCGCTCGCCGAGATGAGAGGGGCGGCGCTGGGCGCCACCGGGACCCATCCCTGGGCCGACTACCGCGAGCAGCCGATCATCGACACCGAGCACTATCGCCGGGTCGAGGAGGGGTTGAAGTACGTCGCCTGGCGCAACAACACCTTCAGCCTGCACGTGCATGTGGGTGTGTGCGACATCGACCGCGCGGTACGCGTCTGCGATCGCTTACGCCCGGTGTTGCCGGTGCTGCTGGCGATCTCCGCGAACTCGCCGTACCTCGACGGTCGCGACACGGGACTACACTCGGCCCGGACGCAGAGCTTTACCAAGAGCTTTCCCCGCTGCGGCGTGCCCGACGCGTTTGGTGGCTGGCGGGCCTACCGCGAGTACATCGAGCTGCTCGTGCGAACGCGCTCGATCGTGGAGTTCACCCAGGTGTGGTGGTCGGTCAGACCGCACTTCAGCTTCGGCACTGTGGAGGTCCGCATCTGCGATGCGCAGGCCACCGTGCGGGAGTCCGATGCGCTCGCCGCGCTGATGGTCGCGTGCATCGCTCAGGCGGCGCGCGACGTGGACGAGGGCATGCCCTTCGTGGATGAGCCGCCGCGGCTGATCGAGGAGAACATGTGGCGGGCGATCCGCTTCGGGCTCGACGGCCGGCTGATCGACCTGGAGCGCGGCGAGGAGTATCCGGCTCGGGAGGCGATCGAGCGGCTGGCAGCATGGACGGCGCCGATCCGCGGCGAGCTCGGTATCGACTTCGCATTCCCCGAGCGCAACGGCGCCCAGCGGCAGCGACGGATGATCGAGGTGGGCGCCACACGCGAGGAGGTATATGCGGCTTCGGTCAAGGAGACTCAGGAGACCTATTCAGAGGGGGTGACGGTGTGAGCAGCGATCCGGCAGCAGCGGGTGAGAGCAGCGGTCCAGCGGGGCAGCCGAGTGAGCAGGAGCTACGAGAAGCCTATGAGGCGGAGCTGAGCCGCATAACAAGCACGGACATGATCATGCAGGCGACTGTGTCGCTGCTGAACATCGGAGGGCGGCGGCTGGGATTGTCCCCCGGCGCGGAGGGAGAACGCGACCTCGAGCAGGTACGCGACGCGATCGACGGCGTGCGCGCGCTGATGGGAGTGCTCGAGCGCAGGGCGCCGCGGGAGCTGCGCCCGCTGCGCGACGCGTTGTCCCAGCTGCAAATCGCCTATGCCCGCGAGGCGCAGGCGAGCACGAGTGGGGCTCAGCCTGGCGGAGGCGATACGCAGAGGGGCGAGCCCGACGCGCAGCCGAGTGGCGCGCCCGCTGGGCCTGCAGGGCAGGGGCAGCCCGAGACAAAGCGAAATCCGCCACCGGGAGACGACAAACCCAGCGGCCCGGGACCGGCCGAGTCGAGCGGCCGGCTGTGGGTGCCGGGACGTTGAGGTCCAGCAGCAGCCGTTTCCGAGCCTCACACGATAGACTGCGCGCGCGTTTGCACCGGGTAAACGCTCGTCCCGAGCTACCCGGGCGACAAATGTGCGCGCGAATATCCTCGCGCGGCACGCTAACAAGACCGCGGAGGATTTCTGTTGAGTAGCTTTCTGACGAACCATGGGGTCGTCGTCGCCCTCGTTTGCGCCGCCTGTGCCGTGATCTACGGCCTGGTGACCACGCGATCCTTGCTCGCGCTTTCGCCGGGCAACGAGAAGATGCAGAGCATCTCGCTGGCCGTTCAGCAGGGCGCTCGCGCCTACCTGAACCGCCAATACACGACGATCGCCGCGGTCGGGGTGGTTGTGTTTGTCGCTCTAGCCATTGGCCTAAACATCGCGGTCGCGTGCGGGTTTGCGATCGGTGGCCTGCTGTCGGGTTCGGCCGGCTATATAGGCATGAACGTCTCGGTGCGCTCCAACGCGCGCGTCGCCGAGGCCGCCCGCGGCGGGGTCTCCGAGGCGCTTAGTGTCGCCTTCCGCGGGGGCGCGATCACGGGCTTGCTCGTGGTAGGGCTCGGGCTGATCGGCGTCGCCGGTTACTACGGCGCCCTGACTTCGATCTTCAACGACAGCCCCAAGACGGCCGTGGACGCGCTCGTCGGTCTCGGCTTTGGCGGGTCGCTGATCTCGATCTTCGCGCGACTCGGCGGCGGCATCTTCACGAAGGCGGCCGATGTCGGCGCCGATCTCGTAGGCAAGGTCGAGGCGGGCATCCCCGAGGACGATCCGCGCAACCCGGCGACGATCGCCGACAACGTCGGCGACAACGTCGGCGACTGCGCCGGCATGGCGGCCGACCTGTTCGAGACCTACGCGGTGACCGCGATTGCGTTGATGCTGCTCGGCGTGCTCACATTTCACGAGTCCACGCGCGTGGTGCTGTACCCGCTCGTGATCGGCGGCGTGGCGATCGTCGCCTCGATCATCGGCACGTTCGCGGTGCGCACCAACTCCGGCAACGTAGAGCGCGCGCTGCTACAAGGGTTGGTGGCCTCCGGCGTGATCGCGGCGGCCGCGTTCGCCCCGGTCACCTACTGGCTGATGCGCAACCTGACCTTCAAGGACGTCGGCAGTGCCGTCAACACCCCGAAATGGTGGCACCTGTACCTGTGCTCGCTGATCGGCATCGCCGTCACGGCGCTGCTGTTCGGACTGACCGAATATTACACTTCGACCCGCTTCTCCCCGGTCAAGAAGACGGCGAAAGCGTCTATCACCGGGCACGCCACGAACATCATCCAGGGCTTCTCTTCCGGGCTGCAGGCCACCGCACTTCCGGCGCTCGTGATCGTGCTCGGCATCCTCGGCTCGTGGAAGCTCGCCGGCGGCGGCGTGACCGGCATCTACGGGATTCTTGTAGCGGCGATGGGTCTGCTCTCACTGACCGGGCTGATCGTCGCGCTCGACGCGTTCGGTCCGATCACCGATAATGCGGGGGGGATCGCCGAGATGGCCGATCTACCCGAGGAGGTGCGTCAGGTCACCGATCGACTCGACGCCGTCGGCAACACGACGAAGGCCGTCACCAAGGGCTACGCGATCGGCTCAGCCGTGCTCGCGGCCGTTGGTTTGTTCGCGGGCTTCCAGAAAGAACTCGAAAACAAGCTCAGCCACGCGATCTCCTTCGGCATCAACGAACCGCCCGTGCTGATCGGACTGCTGCTCGGTGGGATGATGGTGTGCCTGTTCGCCTCGCTCTCGATCGAGGCTGTCGGTCGCGCCGGCGGGGCGGTCGTCGAGGAGGTGCGCCGCCAGTTCCGCGAGCACCCCGGGATCATGGACTACACCGAAGAGCCCGACTACGCGACCTGCGTGGACATCGTCACCAAGACCGCCCAGCGCGAGATGATCCTGCCCTCGCTGCTGCCGATCGGGCTCACGCTGATCGTCGGGCTGATCGACCAGCAGGCGCTCGGTGGCCTCTTGATCGGAGTGATCGTGGTTGGTTTCTTCTTCGCGGTGATGATGACCGCGGGCGGCGGGGCTTGGGACAACGCGAAGAAGCTGATCGAGGACGGGGCGTTCGGGGGCAAGGGCTCCGAAGCCCACGCCGCCTCGGTCACGGGCGACACGGTCGGCGACCCCTTCAAGGACACGGCCGGACCGGCGATCAACCCGATGATCAAGGTTGCCAACATCGTCGCGATCCTGATCATCCCGCTGATCACCTGAAATGAGCGGACGGCCCGTCGCTGCTAGGGCCTAACCTCAGTCGAAGATGAACGGCCGACAGGCACACCGCTCGGGCACGTTGGTGCTCTCGCTGCTGATGGCGGCCATCGGCGTGGCGCTGATCGTCGAGGCCGTGGACGGGCATGGCAGCGCCATCTCACCGCGCCTGCTGCTGGGATTCCTGTTCGTCGCGGCAGGCGCGGGCAGGTTGTACGTAGAGGTGAGGAGAGGTCGGGGAGCATGAGCCCCCCGGAGGGCGAGGACGCGCCGGGGAACGGGCCGGCGGGGCAGAACGCGTCAGAGGGTGAGCGCGCCGCAATGGAGGTGGAGCACGCCGCCACTGAGATCTCGACGCGCTCGCGCGTGATCCTGCGCCAGAGCATCGGCTCGCCGGTCCTGTTCACGGTCGTCTATTCCTCGCTGGCCAGCGCGATCTATTTCTCCCTGGGGGTGATAGCCGGCCACGCGCTTGGGCTCACCCCGCTCGTGTTCCTGCTCGCGGCGCTGCTGTTCGCGCTCACCGCGATGACCTACGCGGAGGGCGCGTCTCTGCACCAGGACAGAGGCGGCTCGACGGTGTTCGCCCGCTACGCGTTCAACGAGCTCGTGAGCTTCATCGCCGGCTGGGCGATTCTCCTCGACTACATCATCCTGATCGCCGTAACCGCCTATTCGGCGACCCAGTACCTGCGCGTCTTCTGGAGCCCGCTGGGCCATCAAGCGGAGGCGCTTGGGGTGGCGCTGGTGTTCATCGCGGTAGTGGTGCTGGGCAACATCCGCGGCTTTGGCGGGCGCCGCGCGCGGCGGGTCGGCCTGCTGGTGGCGGGCGACCTGCTTCTGCAGGGGTTCGTTGTGGTGCTCGGGCTGGCGCTGTTCTTCAACCCGCATACGCTGCTCGACCCGATTCATTTGGGGAGCGCGCCGAAGTGGTCTGACCTCATCTTCGCCCTGACGGTCGCCGTGATCGCCTTCACAAGCCTTGAGTCGGCCGCCGGGCTGGCCGGCGAGGTGAGGATCAGCCGTCGCGGCCTGAAGCGCATGGTCGGGAGTGGCACCGTGACGGTGGTCGTCGGGTATGTGGGCATCGCGCTGGTGGCGGTCACGGCGCTGCCCGTACATGCCGGTCATACCGAACTGGCCACCCGCTACCTGAATGCCCCGATGATCGGGGTCGTCACGCACATGCGCCCGCACTGGCTGGCGCAGGGGCTCAGGTACCTGGTGGGGGGATTGGCGACGGTCACACTGGTGGCCGCCGCTAACTCCGCGATGCTCGGGCTCTCCAGATTGGCGTACTCGCTGTCGACCAACCGCCAGATCCCAAGCGGCTTGGGACGCCTCCATCCACAGCGTTCGACCCCGTACGTGCTGATCATTCTGGCGGGCATCCTCGCGGCGACGCTGGTGGCGCCGGAGAATCTCGACTTCCTCGTCGGCATCTACGCCTTCGGCGCGATGCTGGCGTTTACGATCGCCCACTTATCGATCTGCCGGCTGCGCTACTCAGAGCCCGAGCGCGACCGCCCCTACCGGATACCGCTGTCGATCACGCTGCGCGGAGGCGAGCTGCCTTTGCCGGCGGCCTTCGGAGCGTTGGTCTGCGGAGCTGGCTGGGTCGCCGTGATGGTGGTGCACGAACCCGCGCGCTACGTGGGGTTGGGCTGGATGGCGGTGGGGATCGTGCTGTACGTCGTCTACCGTCGCGCGGATGAGACCTCGCTGCTGCGGCGGGTGACGGTATCGCCACAGATATTGCGCGCCGAGCAGCCGAACGAGCGCGACTACGGCTCGATCCTCGTGCCACTGTTCGGAACCGAGCTGGACGAGGACATCGTGCAGACCGCGGCCCTGCTGGCCTCGGGCGAACCAACCGATGAGGCGGCGATCGACAGGGCGACGATCGAGGCGGTGTGGATCTTCGTGATGCCGATGTCGCTGCCGCTCGACGCACGCCTGCCCGAAGCGCAGATCAAGCACGCTCGTCAAGCGCTGGCGCGAGCCAAGGCGGTGGGGGAGGAGTACACGGGCGTGCACGTGGCCACGGCCACCGTGCGGACGCGGCGCGCCGGGTACGCGATCGTCGAGGAGGCCCGGCGTCGCGGCGTGGAGGCGATCGTGCTCGGGGCCGAGGAACCCTCGCGCATCCGCGGCGGCGCGCGCCTGGGGGGAAGGGGCGCGCCGCTGGAGAACTTCGTCGGTGACGTCACCAAGTACGTGGTGACCAAGGCAGGCTGTCGGGTAATCGTCACCGCGCCGGCCGCCCGCCGGCCAGCGGACGGGCTCGACGGGGAGCGCGGGACGACGCTCGCCACGACGGGATCCTGAGCCCTATCCGCTCGGGCGCCGTTCCTCCAGGGCGGTGCGAATGATCGCGAGCGCGACCGGGCTCGATCGCTATGACTCGCATGTGCCCGTCGGGTCAGACTCTCAGGGTCAGCGGGCAGAGGCCCGCATCGTCTAACCTCCGCGCAATGTTCGTCCTGATCGTGGGGGCTGGGCGGGTCGGCTCGGCGGTGGCCAAGTCCGCGCTGGCGTCCGGTCACGAAGTGTCTGTGCTCGATGAGGATCCGCTCTCACAGGAGCGACTGGACGCAGGTCAGAGCAAGAGCTGGGAGGATGCCGAAGGTCAGTTCACGGTGGGAACGGCGCTCGAGACCGAGGCTCTGATCCAAGCGGGGATCGAACGTGCCGATGTGTTCATCGCCTCGACCGATGGCGATAATACGAACCTGATCATCGCTCAGATAGCCCAGAAGCGGTTCGGCGTGGAGCGGGTGATCGTGCGGGTCATGGACCCGGCGCGGGCCGGCTGGTACGGCGAACAGGGTCTGCACACAATCTCTCCCACCCAGCACGCGATCGAAATGTTCGAGCGCGCGCTCGCAGCCGAGTCGGCCTGAGGATCGAGCTATGTACGCGATCATTGTCGGAGCTGGAAAGGTCGGACGGAATCTGGCGCGGGAGCTGATAGCCAAGGAACACGAGGTCACCCTGATCGAGTCCTCGCGCTCCTGCTATCTGGCGATCGAGGAGGAGTACGAGCACGCCGTGCAGTACGGCGACGCCACTGAGCTGTGGGTGCTCGAGCGCTCGGGAATCCAGCGCGCCGATCTCGTGGTCGCGGTGACCGGCGACGACGAGGACAACATGCTCGTCTGTCAGGTGGCCAAGGAAAAGTACCTGTGTGATCGGATCATCGCGCGGGTGAACAATCCTCGCAACCATGATCATTTCCGGCTGCTGGGGATCCAGCCAGCGGTGTCGGCGACCGATCTGATCCTGCGCCTGATCGAGCACGAGGTGCCCCGCTATGGCCTCGTGCACCTACTCGCGCTCGAAGAGGAGCGCTTGGAGATCATCGAGCTGGAGGTGAGCGCTGAGGCCTCGACCGTCGGGGAGAAGGTGTCCGAGATCGCCCTGCCCGAGGGCAGCCTGATCATCTCAGTGCTGCGGGGCGGAGCTGGATTCGTGCCCAAGCCGGATACCGTGATCGAGGCTGGGGATGAGGTGCTGCTCGTGCTCGACCCGGGACTCGAGGAGGCGATCACCGCCTACTTCGCGCCCGGCCGGGATCCAGCTGGGACGTAGAAATGGCCGCCACACGCGGCAAAGTGAGAGTTACAGGGCTTCGCTTGTGCGAGCAGTCGCGCGTCCCGCATTTACTATCCTCTACGCGAGTCGCTGATCCGGGATAGTCCAATTGGCAGTGACGCCCGGTTCTGGTCCGGGAGATTGGGGTTCGAGTCCCTGTCCCGGAGCTTTTTAGACGAGCTACGCCGCAGCCTGTGTGGCCCAATCGCGGTACAGCTCGAAGTAGCGCCCCTCGGCGGCGATCAACTCGTCATGGGTTCCCTGCTCGACGATGCGCCCGTGCTCGAGCACCACGATGCGACCGGCCTGACGGATCGTGGACAGGCGGTGGGCGATCACGATCGCCGTGCGGCCCGCCAGCAGGCGCCGCAGGCCGGCCTCGATACGGCCCTCGGTGTGCAGGTCCACATTGGAGGTCGCCTCGTCCAGAATCAGGATGCGCGGGTCGGCGATCAGCGCGCGGGCAAACGCGATCAACTGGCGCTGGCCGGAGGATAGCTGCGCGCCGCGCTCGCCGACCTCGGTGTCATAGCCGTGGGAGAGCTCTGCGATGAACTCCGCCGCGCCGACCGCTGCCGCGGCCTCGCGGACTTGGTTCGCGTCGGCGTCGGGACGGCCGAAGGCGATGTTCTCGCGGATCGTGCCGGAGAACAGGAACGCCTCCTGTGGCACGATCCCCATCTGCGAGCGCAGCGAGTCGCTCGAGACCTCGCGCAGGTCGTGCCCGTCAATCAGGACCTGGCCGCTGCTCGGGTCGTAGAAGCGCGCTACGAGCTTGGCGATCGTCGACTTGCCCGCTCCCGTGGCTCCCACGAGCGCGACGGTCTGCCCGGGCGGGATCGTCAGCTCGATGTGCTCGAGCACCATCGCGTCTTCTTTGTAGGCGAACGAGACGTCCTCGAAGCGGACTTCGCCGCGGATGCGCTCCAGCGGGATCGCCCCCGCTCGATCGGTCAGGTTCGGCGTTACATCCAGCAACTGGAAGATCTTCTCAAGCGCCGCCATCCCGGATTGGTAGGTCGTGTAGAACTGAGAGAGCTGCTGGATTGGTTCGAATAGGAACGACAGGGTTCCCACGAACGCGACGACGGTGCCCGCGGTGATGTGGCCTTCCAGGGCCTGGTAACCGCCGTACAGGACGATCAGCGCGAGCGCGACGCCGGAGAACATTTCCACCGTCGGGAAGTAGGCGGCGTTGAGCCGCACCGTGACCATGTTCGCGTCGCAGTTATCGCTGTTGAGCTCGGCGAACCGCGCCTCGTGGTGGGGCTCCTGGCCGAAGCTGCGCACGACGCGGATCCCCGACAGGGTCTCCTGCAAATAGGCGGTGACCGCGCCGATCGTCTCCCGCGTGCGCCGGAAGGCGCCGGCCGAGACGAGCCGAAACCAGATCGAGCCGGCGGCCACGAACGGGACCACGCAGAACGTGAGCAGGGCCAGCTTCACATCGAGGAACAGCAGCACCGCGACCGCTCCGACGAGCGTGAGGCCGGCCTGGAACAGCGTCACGACCGAGTCTGTCACGAGGCTTTCCAGAGCCTCGACGTCGTTGGTCATGCGCGAGATCAACACCCCAGCCGGCCGGCTCTCGTAGAAGCCGATCGGCTGGCGCTGCAGGTGGGTGAAGATGCGGATGCGCAGATCCGCGAGCGCGCGCTGGCCGACCCAGCCGACGAGATAGGTCTGCGCGTAGGTCATTGCCCACACGAGCAGCGCCGAGGCGAGAAACGCAACCACGACCAGCACGAGCGTGCGGCTGTCGTGGCGTTCAATGCCGTCGTCGATCGCTACCTTCGCCAGCAGCGGCGGCGCCAGCGAGGCGGCCGTGCCGAGCACGAGCGCCGTCAACATTGCGCTCACACGCAGGCGATAGGGGCGCAGCAACGCCAGCAGGCCGCGCAGGTTGCGCCCGCGCATGCCCTTCTCGGTGCGCTCGCCGTCCCATTGCGCGCCGCCGCGCGCAAACCCCGGGCCGAGACCGCGCCCGCCGCCGGCGCCACCACCCATTCCCCGGCCTCCGTGCGCGCTCATATCCCGCTCACCTCGCGTTCGCGGGGGAGCTCTCTGGTGAGGAATACCTGATCGGGGAGCCCCTTTTCGACGATCTCGCGATACAGCTCGGACGCCTCGAGCAGTTCCTCGTGGTTGCCGTGCGCGACGATCCGGCCGCGCTCGAGCACGACGATCTCATCCGCCAGGGCTATCGTGGACAGGCGATGGGCGACGATGAACGTGGTCCGTCCGGCCATCGCCTCGTCGAGCGCAAGCTTGATCTGACGCTCGGTTGAAGCGTCGACCGAGGAGGTCGCGTCGTCGAGGATCAAGACGCGCGGGTCGGCGAGCAGCGCCCGGGCGATCGCCAGGCGCTGGCGCTGGCCGCCGGACAGGGTCAGGCCGCGCTCGCCGACGCGCGTGTCGTAGCCGTCGGGCAGGCGCTCGACGAACTCGTGGGCCTGCGCTCGGCGGGCGGCCTGTTCGATCGCCGCGCGCGGTACTGGAGGCCCGCCCACCCGCGCGTAGGCGATGTTCTCGGCGACGGTCTCCGAGAACAGGAAGGGATCGTCGCTGACGACCGCGACGGCCTGACGCAGCGAGCGCAGGTCGACCTCGCGCACGTCGGCGCCGTCGAGCAGCACGCGCCCGGCGCTCACGTCGTACAGCCTCGAGATCAAGGAGACGAGGCTGGTCTTGCCGGAGCCGGTGGCGCCGACGAGCGCGATCGTGCGCCCGGCCGGCACGTCCAGGTCGACGTCGCTCAGCACCGCGCGCGTGGCGTGGGCTGGGGAGTTCCCGTTTGACGTGCCCGTCGCCGAGTAGCTCGCGCCGAAGTCGTCGGATTCGTCGTAGCGCAGGGTCACGCCCTGCAGTTGCACGTGTCCGTTGCCTGCCCGCAGTGGCGGGGCGCCGGGCGGTGACGTCAGCCGCGGCGGGCGGTCGAGGACCTGGAACAGGCGTGCGCCCGAGGCGGTCGCGCGCTGGGCGAGGTTGAGGATCACGCCGAGCGTGCGCATCGGGGCAATCAGCATGTTCAGGTACAGGTAGAACGCGGTGAACTGGCCGAGCGTCAGGTGCGCGTGGATCACGGCGTTGCCGCCGATCAAAAGCACTGCGGCGAGGCCGAGTTGGGGCAGGAAGCCGATCATCGGGTTGAACTTCGCTTCCAGGCGGGTCGCGACCATCGCCTGGCCGAACACGCGCCCGACGCTGCCCTGGAAGCGCTGCAGCTGGCGGGGCTCGCGGGCGAAGGCCTTGACGACGCGCACCCCGGAGATGTTCTCCTCGGCGTCCGCGGTCAGCTCGGCGATGCGCTGCTGGGTCTGCTGGATCGCGGGGCGCGCGCGGCGGCCGTAGCGGTAGGAGATCAGCACGACAAACGGCACGGGCGCGAGCGAGATCAGGCCGAGGCGCGGTTCGATGATGATCATCACGACTCCAGCGAGCACGATCGTGAGGATCGACTGGAGGATGAACACGAGCCCGTAGCCGAGGAAGAAGCGCACCGCCTGCAGGTCGACGGTCGCACGGGACATCAGCTGGCCGGTCTGCTGGCGGTCGAAGAAGCCGAGCTCGAGTTGCTGCAGGTGGCCGTAGAGCAGCTTGCGCAGGTCGTATTCGACGCCGAGCGAGAGCCGCCCGGCGACCATCCGCCGCCAGTACATGAATCCCCAGCGCAACAGCACGAGGAGCGCGATCGCGGCGGCGATCAGCGTCAGTTCGTGGTGTGCGCTCGTTCGCGCGGCGGCGTGGTGGTGCTGAGCGGCGGTGCCGATGATCTGCACCGCGCGGCCCGTCAGGGCGGGCAGCGCCACGGTCATCACCATCGCGAGGCTCGCGAGCGACCACGAGATGATCATGCCGCGCTTGTAGGGACGCAGAAATCCGAGTAGCCGGTAGAAAGTGGTCATAGTTGCTTAGTCAACGATTATTGCAGGCGGCCGTCGCGGAGGTCATTACGCTGCGGAGATGCCCGCGCCAGAAACTCCCCCGAGGCGTGACCCGACGGCCGGGCTGTGCGCCGACTGCAAGCACCAGCGGGAGGTAAGGAACACCCGGGGCTCGACCTTCTCGCTGTGCGAACGCTCGCGAGACGACCCAGCTTATCCGCGCTATCCGCGCCTGCCCGTCCTCGACTGTCGCGGATATGAGTGCAGGAAGGCGTCCTAACCTCCTTGCAGGTGTAGTGCGAAGAACGGCAAGATCTCCTCCCACAGCTTCGCCGCCGGGACGGGGCGGTAGCTCGGGCGGTAGTCGGCGAAGAAGGCATGGCCGGCGCTCTCATATACGTCCACTTTGACCTCCTGACCGCTGACGGCGGCGCGCTCGCGCAGCTGCTCCCCAAGCTCGGGGGAGGGATTCTGGTCCTCGTCGCCGATCGCGACCAGCAGCGGGCAGTGCAGCTTGTCGGCCAGCTCCAGTGGTGGGGTCGGCCGCTCGGGGGTCGAGTGGGCTTCGGGGGTCGCCGCATCGGTGAACCCGCCCCAGCAGTCAGCGGCGGCGTCGAGTCGCTCGGCGGCGCAGGCGAACAGGAGGGTGTAGCGCCCGCCCATGCAGAAGCCGATGCAGCCGACCTTGCCGGACACGTCATCGCGGGCGCGCAGGAAGTCGGCGGCCCCCTCGAGGTCGCCGAGCACGGTCTGATCGGACATCGCGAACAGGCGGGCCATCAGCGCCTGCAGGTCGCCCATCGGCGGGGGCCCGCCTTCGCGCGTGTACAGGTCAACTCCGAGTGCCACGTAGCCTAGATTCGCGAAGCGGTTGGTCACGTCGCGGATGTGCTCGCCGAGGCCACCAGCCTCGTGGATCACGATGATCGCCGGCCTGCCGCCCGCGCCGGTGGGGGTCGCGGGGGTGGCGAGGTAGCCGTTGATCCGCTCTCCGCCGGAGCCGGCGAAGAGGATGTCCTCGCCGTGGACGCGCGCCGGATCGGTCACCGCGCCAGGGACGCCTTCGGGACTCGGCTTGACCTGTGACTCAGTCGACATCTCTCTCCTTTGCTTTTGGTCGGTCCGGCTTCAGGGGATCGCGCGGGGACAGGCGCGGGTGGTGGTGAGCATGACCGCGAAGAAGCTGATCACCACGAGGCATTTCAGTCACAGCACACCGGCACGGCAGGCGCGCTCACCGTGGAGCCAACTCCTGCGCCGGCGGGAACGCGCCCTCGGCGTGCGCGTCCAGCTCGCGAATTTTGCGGCGCACGCGCTTGCGGGTCTCGCCCAGCTCGCGTTTGAGGTTGGCCAGCTCGGCGGCGCGGTGCTCGACGAGCTCCAGCTGGCGGTCGATGTGGCCGAGCGCCTCTGTCAGGAGCTCGCGACGGCGCTCTGGCTCGACGTCCTCGCGGCGCAGCTGGGCGCGTACCTCTGCCCGCGCCTCCTCGGCTGTCAGCAGTGTCTTGAGCTCCTCGAGCGTGACCCCGAGCAGATCCTTCAAGCGCATCACCTCGCGCAGGCGCTCGACCTCCGCCTCGGTGTAAATCCGGTGCTGGCCGGACGGGCGCGCGGGCGCCTCGAAGAGCAGGCCGATCTCCTCGTAGTAGCGGATCGTCCGTGGGGTGGTGCCAACGAGGCGGGCTACATCGCCGATCCTCAGGGGGGCTGGGGATTGTGGCGAGCTTGACAGGGAAGGACTCATACGCGGACTCTTGCCCTGCGGGCTCTCTCACGCGCGTGCCGATCGTCTGCATCGCCCGTGCTTGGGGCGGCGTTCGGCTCGTCGAGTTGGGATGCGTGCAACGCCGCTTCGATTTGCGGCCCGTGACTTGTCTTCTCACAGGAGAGCTCGAGCTTGATCTCGTCGACCAAATGCCTGTGGGTCGCCTCTTCCATGGCAACGTGATGACGCGGGCGCAGCAGACATACGGCCGTCCCGATCAGCGAGGTCGCGGCGAGCACCCATAGCGCTACGTGCATGTTGGCGATGAACGGCGCGAGCTTCTGCTCGGACAGTCCCTTTGTGAGGCCCGAGAAGACCGCGAACAGTGTGGCTTTCGGCACCGCGGAGGTGATGATCGCGAGCACGAACGCGATCGACAGCACCGCGCCGGTGTTCTGCACGAGCGTTCTTGCCCCCGCGGCAATCCCACGCCGATATGCCGGCACCGCGCCCATCATCGCCGCCGTGTTCGGGCTGTTGAACATGCCTGAGCCCACTCCTACGACCAGCAGCCACAAGCCGCTCTGCCAGTACGGGGTGTGGACTTGCAGAGTGGTCATCGCGGCGAGACCGGCCGCGCTCACGAGCATGCCGATCGCCGCCAGCGCACGCGAGCCGTGGCGGTCGGCGTAGACACCGGCAATTGGCGAGGCGATCAGCATTCCGAGCGCGAGCGGTATCAGCTTGATGCCCGCCGCGATCGGCGAGTTGCCCTGGGCGCCCTGGAAGTAGAAGACGAACAGGAACATCAGCGCGAAGCGCGCGAGGCCATTGATGAACGCCGCGGCGGTCGCGGCGGCGAACAGGCGACCTTTGAAGATCTGTAGGTCGAGCATCGGCGCGCGCGAGCGGCTCTCGATCAGCACCCACATCGGCAGCAGCACGACCGCGGCGGCCAGGCCGCCGATCACGACCCCGTCGTTCCAGCCGCTCAGCCCCCCCCGCGAGACGCCGAGCACGAGGCCGGTGAGGCCGAGCACGAACGTGGTAGTTCCGAGCACGTCATACCCGCGCACGGCATCCGGTTTGGCGAGCTCGCGCAGGATCAGCGCCCCCCAGGTGGCGCCGGCGAGCGCGAGCGGGACGTTGAACCAGAACACCCAGTGCCAGGAGATCGCCACCAGCGCGCCCCCGAGCACCGGGCCGAGCACGAGTCCAATCGCGGCGACCATCGTGTTGGCCCCCATCGCCAGCCCGAGCTGCTCCTTGGGAAAGGCGTCGGTCACCAACGCGGCGGCGTTGGCGAACAGGAAGGCCGAGCCGATGCCTTGCAGGATGCGCCACAGGATCAGCACGGTCGCATCTCCGGAGAACCCCGCTCCGAGCGAGGCCAGCGCGAACACGAGAAAGCCGCCTATGTAGGCGCGCTTACGCCCAAACAGGTCCGACAGTCGCCCGGCGGTCAGTACGAGCACGGTTGCGGCGATCAGGTAGGCGAGGATCACCCAGACGAGCGCCAGCAGGCTTGTGTGCAAAGAGCGCTCTAGGTCAGGCAGGGCGATGATCAGCGTGCCGGAGTTGGTGGCCGCGAGCAGCATGCCGAGGCTCGTGCAGGAGAGCGCCCACCACTTGTAGTTCTCATGGCCGGCGGCGACGCCGAAGCGGGATTTGGTGGAAATTGACGTGAACGTAAGGATCAGGATAACAGACGGCCTGGGAGAGCCTCCGGCTCAGACAGCCCAGGGGAGCCTCCGGCTGCTAGAACGTGTGCGTATGGCCAGCGAGCCGAAGGTGACCAAGTCCGATGGGGAGTGGCGCGAGCAGCTGACGCCCGCCCAGTACGACGTCCTGCGCAAGGCTGGCACCGAGGCGCCGTTCACGGGGGAGTACGTCTACAACAAGGCCTCGGGCGACTACCGCTGCGCGGCCTGCGACGCGACGCTGTTCGCCGCAGACACGAAGTTCGACTCGGGTACGGGCTGGCCGAGCTTCACGGAGCCCGCCGTCGCTGAGGCCGTCGAGCTGCGTCCCGACAACGGCCTGTTGATGCGCCGCACGGAGGTCATCTGCCGCACCTGCGGTGGCCACCTCGGCCACGTCTTTGACGACGGCCCCGGTCCGACCGGACAGCGCTACTGCATCAACTCGGCCGCGCTCTCCTTCGCGCCGGACGCTGGCGACGCAGCCAAGTAGCCTGCTCTAGCTCATGATCATGCAAGACCAGTCCAAGCGGCTGTCCGAGCCGCTGCGCTGGGGGCGGCGCGAGAAGGCCGTCGTCACCGCACTGCTCGCATGCGTCGCCTTGGCTGCGATCGGTCTCGGCGTGTACGCCCTGACGAGCGGGTCGCCTGCGCGGAGAGACTGCATCGAAGTGACGTTCGCCAGCACGCTGGGCGGCGCGACCGAGCACGCCTGTGGCGCGCAGGCCAGACGGGTGTGCGCCTCTGGCGATTTCCGTGGTATCGAGCAGGAACTGGGGAACGCCTGTCGCCGAGCCGGGTTTCCCTACCGGCAGCCCGGTTAGAACGCGGATTCCCTAGCCGTAGCCTGGCTGGGTGGTTCAGCAGAGGTCGCAAGTGCCCCGTCGCCCGCCGCAGATGGCGTCTATACAAATGTCGAAAGCCGAGGCCCAAGTGTTGGCCACGGTGTCCCTACCCGCGCTTGGCCGCCGCCGGTTTCATACGCAGATCGCAATTGGCGCGTCGCCACCGCATGGGCGGGCGGCGACTCGGCATATCTATAAAAAGGCAGGGAAACGGAGGCACATGACCTGGCAGGCATACCCATCCTGGCTCAACGCCGGCGACAACGCGTGGCAGATGACCGCGGCGACGTTCGTCGGGCTGATGAGCCTCCCCGGTCTCGCCGTTCTGTACGGCGGCGTCATGCAGAAGCGCTGGTCGGTCAACGCAATGATGCTCACGTTCGTCGCGTTCTGCGTGACGCTCATCGTCTGGTGTCTGTGGGCATTCAAGATGGGCTTTGGTCATCCGATCGCGCACAGCGGCTCGGGTATCTTCGGCAAGAAAGGCTTCCTTGGCACTGCCTTGGGCGAACCAGGCAGCGTGCTCAGCCACACTGGGGAGGAGGGGATCGCGGAAATCCAGTCGATCACGGAAGGTCCGCCGTTCCACTTCCCGGAGGCGTCGCTCGTCTACTTCCAGTTCGTGTTCGCCGCGATCACGCCGATCCTGGCGCTCGGCTCGGTGCTGGGGCGGGTCAACTTCAAGGCGTGGATCCCGTACGTGGCGCTGTGGATCACATGTGTCTACACGGTCAACGCGTTCCTGATCTGGGGCGGCGGCTACTTTGCCGCGCACGGTGCGCTGGACTACTCCGGTGGGTATGTGATCCACTTGGCCGCAGGGGTTTCAGGGTTTGTGTTCGCCGCAGTGATAGGGCCGCGATTGCAACGAGATCGCGAGGTCGATGCCCCGAACAACCTGCTGATGGTTGCGGTGGGCGCCGGCCTGCTGTGGCTGGGTTGGAACGGCTTCAACGGCGGGGACTCTTACTACGCGGGCGCCGACGCCTCGGCGGCTGTGCTGAACACGAACCTGTGCACGGCCGTGGCGATGATGGTGTGGATCGCCTGGGACTACATCTTCCGTGACAAGCCCTCGATGCTCGGTGCGGTCAACGGAATGATCACTGGCCTGGTCGGCATCACTCCGGCGGCCGGGTTCGTCAATGGCTGGGGTGCGATCATTATCGGAATCGTCGATGCGACCATCGTATGGATGGCGATTCGCTACCTCAGTCGGGTACGACCATTCCGAAACGTCGACGATACCCTGGGGGTGATCTTTACGCACGGTATCGCCGGACTCTGCGGTGGTCTGCTGGTAGGGCTGCTCGCCGATCCGGCCATCGTCGAGTACATCGGGGTGCATGGCGCGTCGAACCTGCCCGGAAAAGCCGGGCTGCTGATTAGCGGCAGCTGGACGCTGCTGCGTTGGCAGGCCGAGACGGCCCTGTGGGTGATCGCTTACACCGCAGTGGCTACGTTCATCATCCTGAAGGTGGTTGGCATCTTCATACCGCTGCGGCTCTCTGACGAGGAGCTGGAGATCGGCGATCACGCGATCCACGGCAACGAGGTCTACCCCTCGGACGTGCCGACGCTCGGCGGCCCGCATGCGCCGACGTGGCAGCCCGGCGCAGCGCCGGCTGGCGCATAGGCAAGGACGCCACACAAATCTGGGCGCGTCCACCTCCTCGGGCGCGCCCAGATGCGGCAATAAGACGGCTACGGCCCCGCTTCGGTGGGGTCGCAGCCGTCTGTAGGGCATGCGCATGGCTCTGAGTACGTAGCCCCGCACAGGCGGGGCTTGCCGCGCGGGGATCTCAGGTGCTCGCGAGGCCTACCGGACAGGCAACGCCAGTGCCGCCCAGCCCGCAATATCCGCCGGGGTTCTTCACGAGGTACTGCTGGTGGTAGTCCTCGGCGTAGTAGAACGGGTGCTCGCGGTCGGCCGGGGCGATCTCGGTCGTGATCTCGCCGTGGCCGGCCTGCCTCAGCACCGCCTGGTAGGCATCCCTCGACGCCTCCGCCGCGGCTCGCTGGGCCTCGTCGCGCCAGAAGATCGCCGAGCGGTACTGGGTGCCGATGTCGTTGCCCTGGCGCATCCCCTGGGTGGGGTCGTGTCCCTCCCAGAACAGCTTCAGCATCTCCTCAAAGCTCGTGACCGCCGTGTCGAATGCGACGAGTACGACCTCGGCATGCCCGGTGCGTCCGCCGCAGACCTCGCTATAGGTGGGGTTGGGGGTGAGCCCGCCGGCGTAGCCGACTGCGGTTGTGTACATACCGGGGGCTTCCCAGAAGAGCTTCTCGGCGCCCCAGAAGCAGCCCATGCCGAAGATCGTCGTCTCTACGCCGTCGCGAAACGGTGGCTCGAGCGGCGTGTGGAGGACCTCGTGGAGCGAAGGCACAACCATCTCCCGCTCTCTGCCGGGTAATGCCGAGGATGCGTCGACGATGCTTGTCTTGTCTCGTCCAAAGAAGCGCATCGACTCCAGGCTAGCCGATGGGCGAGGTGCGTCCCGTGGGCTCACGCGATCGCCGTGCGCAGATCGAGAAATTTCGTGAATTCATGTTTGAACTCGAACGAGCGGGGCAACATCGGAGTGAGGAGCGCAGCATCAATGTCTTCCTCGCCTCCTCTCCGGATCGGCCCGCTTTCCCCCGGCGGGCCGATCTCGTGAGAGCGCCCATCCTTGGTCTCGTAGCATCTCGGTCCAATGCGTAAGCCTTGCCTCCCGGACGATCATCGAACGCGTCGGCTGATCGAAGTGGTCGAGGAAGGTCGCGAGTCGCGAGAGCGGATGAAGGGATTCGAACCCTCGACCTTCGCCATGGCAAGGCGACGCTCTAGCCAGCTGAGCTACATCCGCGCGATTACGTAACTATAGGGGAGGATTTGGGCCTCCGTTGGGAAGGGGGCTCCTCACAGCCAGCCGCCAATCGTGCGGCCAAGTGCCGCCGCGCCGATGCCGAGGGCGACACTCACAAGGACGTTCGTGGCCGCCGCTCTCTTGCGGCCGTCCCCGCTCAATCCGTGCGTCTCGAGCATCCATGTCGAGAACGTCGTATAGGAGCCGATCGCGCCTGCGCCGAGGAGTACCAGCGCGTTGCCGGTCAAGGCCAATCCCGTCACCAGGCCCAGCGCAAATGCGCCGCTCACGTTGACGGCCAGCGTTCCCATCGGGAAGGCCATGCCGACCCTCGCCGAGATCACGTCCTCCAGCACCAGTCGCCCAAGCGCGCCGAGGCTGCCCAGCGCGGCCACACCGATCCACACCGCCGCGCTCATCCTCTCACCCTCATGTTTCTCACGAGCAGCACGCCCACCGACACCGCCGCATATCCGCCCGCGACACTCGCCGCTATGTAGCCACCGGCCAGGCCGTAGCGTCCCTGATCGAGCATCTTGAGCAGCTCGACCTGCACGGTCGAGAACGTGGTCGCGGTGCTGCAGAACCCTGTTCCCAGCAGTCGATATAGCGGTATCGAGGCTTGGTCTCTGCGTCGCAGCCAAGCCAACAGGCAGCCCAACAGCAATGCTCCTGCCATGTTCACCGCGAACGTGGCCCATGGCCAGTTTCCTGTAACGGTCGGAAATGCCTGGCTCAGACCCACGCGGGTCAACGCCCCGACCGCTCCGCCGGTCGCGACCGCCACGACCTCCAGCCGTTCGATCCGCGGCCGTCCAGTGCTGTGGCCCAGGGCACCCTCGGCGGGCGCTGTCAAAGGAGGTGTTGTCGAAGTGATGGGATCCACCGAAATCTTCCCTGAGCTCCTCGAGCTCAGTTCGGTAGAAGCCATCAGCGGCAGAACCGCGGTTATGGAGCGGGCCTCATCGCTCTCCCGGCAGGCGATCGATCCACCGGACCGCGGCAGCCTACCGGACCTCGGCAGCCTACTGCACTGAATCCGCCAGCAGGGCGTTGCGAGGCACGTATCTGCCCCCGTCGCCCCGTGCCAGCAGCCCCATCAGCTCCAGCTCGCTCAGCGACGCGAGCACCGCGCCGGTGTCCTCTCTGCCTGCCGTCAGCTTCGCTTGCGTGTCCTTGCCCGCGCCCACGCTTTCAAGCGTTGCTCGCAGCCGGGGCTCGAGCTCTACGTCCTCTGGTGCCGGGATCTCTCTCTTGGCCTGGATCTCTCTCTTGGCCTGGATCTCATCTTGGACCGAGCTTGACCGCCGTGGGGCCATCGGTTGCGGCGAGTCCCTCTCGTACAGCAGCTCCAACACGTCTTTGGGCCCTCTCACCAGCTGTGCGTCTTCCCGCAACAGCGCGTGCGTGCCCCTCGACACCGGCGAGGTGACACGTCCCGGGACCGCCGCCACCGTTCTATTCAGCGTTCGCGCGACACGCGCGACGGTCAGTTCACCTGGGCGATTATCGGCCTCCACCACGACCGTCAGCCCCGCCAGAGCCGCGAGCGTCCGATCGCGCGCCGCGTAGCCCCAGCGCCGCGTCTCACTGCCGCATGGCAGCTCAGCCACCGCGCAGCCGCGCTTAGTTATCCGTGCATACAGCTCTCGTCTTCTCGCCGGGCACCCAACATCCAAGCTGCCATCCATTACCGCCACAGCCTTGCCGTCCACTTCCAACACCCCCGCGTGCGCGGCGACCGCAATTCCGTCGCTCAGCCCACTCGTCACCGTGACCCCGCAGGCGACGAGGCTCCGTGCGAGGCTCTTGGCCATCTCCATGCCATAGTCCGTTGCCCTTCTGCTCCCGACGATCGCCACCGTCGGCGCCGCTGAAAGCTCTCTGAGCGTTGCCACCTCGCCCGCCACGTGCAGCATCCGTGGCGCCCCCGCGCCTGCGTCGCAGAGCGCGCGCGGGTAGTCACGGTGGTGGTGGCAGACCGCCTGCACTCCCTCCACGCGGCTCATCTCGCTCACCGCGAAACTCCTGTAGCACGCTTTCAGTTCCTCTCTGCGTTTGCCACCCACCGCTCTGAGCAGCTCCTCATCGCTGAGCTCGAGCAGCTTCAGGAGGCGCCCGCGGTCTGCGTTGTGGTAATCCAAGCGCGAGCTCAGCAGTGCCAGCAGCCAGCTACGTCGCAGGCAGTCCGCGCACGCGGCCGCGGTCGCAGATGAGTCTTGCTTGGTCCTCACGCGGCACGGCTCCCCTCGATGCTCGGTTCTGGGCGCAGCGCCAGGGCAGTACCCAGGTCTTGCGAGCGCACGCGCTCGCTCCCGTTCAAGTCGGCGATCGTCCTTGCCACGCGCAGCACGCGATGCTGTCCCCGCGTGCTCAGCATGCCTCGCGCACAGGCGCGTCGCAGCATCTCCTGCCCTTTCTCATCGAGTCGCACGTGCCACTGCAGCAGGCGTGGGTCCATGTGTGCATTCACCCTCACTCCGTCCTCTCGCAATCGCGCCGCCTGGCGCTCGCGCGCCTGCATCACCTGCTCGCGCGCTTGCCTCGAGCTCGTCAGCGGCGCGGCGCTCAGCCCGTGCGTCTCGTCGCGCTCGAGATTGGTGATCAGATCGATGCGATCGAGCAGCGGACCGCTCAACCTGCGGCGGTGGCGCGCGAGCTGGGTTTCGCTGCACCTGCACCTTTCCCCCTTTCCGGCGTATCCGCAAGGGCAGGGATTGGTGGCTGCGAGCAACATGAACCGCGCCGGGTACACCGCCGCATGGTGCGCCCTGGAGATCGCCACACGCCCGTCCTGGAGCGGCTGGCGCAGCGCCTCGAGCGTCGGCCGCGCGAACTCCGAGAGCTCGTCTAAGAACAGCACCCCGTTATGGGCCAGTACGACCTCGCCGATCCAGCCACGCCGCGCGCCCCCCACCAGGCCCGCGGTCGTGATCGAATGGTGGGGCGCCCGGAACGGCGGGCTGCTCGCCAGTTCGCCGAACGTCCCGCCGGTGATGCTTTGGATCCTGGCCACCTCGATCGCCTCGGCCCTGCTCAGCGTCGGCAGGATCGAGGCCATGCGCTGCGCCAGCATCGTCTTGCCCGTACCGGGCGGGCCGCTCAGCAGGCTATTATGCCCTCCCGCCGCGGCGATCACCAGCGCTCTGACCGCATGGTGCTGGCCGCGCACGTCGCTCAGGTCCAGCCCCGGCACGCCTTGGGCATTCGTCGTGTCAGACGCCTGCGTCGGCCGCGCGGGCAGCGGGTCTCCGGGGCCGCCTTGAAGGATGCGGACCGCGCTGTGCAGGTGTTCGGCCACCGCGACCTCCAGACCCTCGACCAACGCCGCCTCATGGCCGCGTGCGCCCGCGAGCACCAGCGTGCTCAGCTCGGCGTCCTGGGTAGCTTGCGCCGCCGCAAGCGTCCCGTGACAGGCGCTCACATCACCGTCGAGCGACAGCTCTCCATACAGCGCGTGGCTCTCCAGGCGCTCGTCCGAAAGCTGCTTGCTGGCGGCCAGCACCCCACAGGCAAGCGCCAGATCGAGGCCAGGGCCAATCTTCGGCACGTCTCCCGGCGCGAAGTTCGCCGTGATCCGCCTGGCGGGGAACTCATATCCCGAGTTGACGATCGCCGCCCGCACCCGCTCGCGCGCCTCGCGCACCGCCGTGTCCGCGAGGCCGACGATCACGAATGCGGGCAGCCCTGGGCGGATGTCGACCTCGACGGTCACATGCCGCGTGTGCAGTCCTTCGATCGTGAACGTATGCGTCCGAGCAAGCATCGCTTTGCTTCCTTCCTGTCATCGCCGTTCTGGGCGGAGAAGGTGAAGCTAGGCCGTGCTTGGGACGGGACTCGCGATCGGACTGAGACTCGCCATCCAGGGGCCGTGTTGATTTTGCCCTGGATGTCTGAGGAGGACTAGAAATGCACCCGGGCGGGCGCGCTTGTAAACACGGCCGCCCGGGTGGCTGAAAACCTAAAACAGTTCCTACAGCCCCGCCGGATGGCGCGCCACATAACCAGCGGTGGAGGTCATCGAATCAGACCAGCGCGTGCCGGTCTCCTGCAGGGCGACAGTGTCGAAGCGTCTGCCGTCCACCACCATGAACGCGTGTTCTGAGTTCGCGTAGATCGTGATGTCCTTTCCCGGTCCGGCTTCGCCGTATGACTCGAGGCCGGTCGAGTCCTCGGGCGAGCTCAGCAAACCCCCGCCGTGCAGCGCATAGGAAACCGATCCCGAGCAGTCATATCCGGCCGACTGGAACGAGCCATGACCGCCACCCCAGATGTACGGTGTGGTCGCGATTTCGTTGCCGGCCGCAATCACGCGCGCCACCACGCCCGAGGATTCGCCTCCGCCGCCGCCCGCGGTGTCGCTGCTGGAGGAGCTACCGGAGGAGCCGCCCTGTGCCAGGGCGGATGCGGGCGGTTTGAGCGTGCTCTCGCCGCTCACGCCGATCACGCTCCATGTGGCGGGGCCGACGACGCCGTCGACGGCCAGCCCGTGGCGAGCCTGCAGGCGGCGGATCGCCGCCACGGTTTCCGGGCCGAGGTCGCCGTCGGGCGTGAGGTGCAGTGCGGCCTGCAGGCGCGCGACCGGGTTGCCGGCGCCCGTCGCCGTGCCTTCGTCCGTGCTGGACGTTTCGCCTGTGCCTGTGCCGGCGTCGGCTGCGGCGCCTGCGCTTGCATGAGGGTGGGACTGGGGGAGGGCCGATGCAGGCGGTGTCAGCGTCTGCGAGTCGCTGACGCCGATCACGCTCCAGGTCCCCGGGCCGACGACGCCGTCGACGGTCAGCCCGTGGCGGGCCTGCAGCCGGCGGACAGCGGCCTCGGTTTCGGGGCCAAAGTTGCCGTCGGGCGTCACGTGCAACGCGGCCTGCAGTCGCGTCACCGCGTCCCATGCGGCGCTTTCCTTGGAGGCTGTCGAGGACGACGACGCGGAAGACGCTTCGGTGTCGCTTGCCTGGGCGGTCGTGGCGGGAATTGGGGCCCGCCCGGCCCGCCCGGCCGGCGCTGCGCCTTCGCTCGATTCGGTGCCGCCCGTCGCGGCAGAGCCGCCTTCCGTATCGCTTTCGGGCTTCGTGGTGGACGTGTCCGTCACGAGCTCCGTCGCGGCCGTGGCGGCCGCCGAGGACGTGTTCGTGGACTGCGCTTCTCCGGGGATAGGGGCGTGGAAGCTCTGAAGCGTCGCCGTCGCCGTGGTCTGGCTGCGCAGCGTCGCGCTCGTCAGCGGGCCGACGACGCCATCGGTCGTCAACCCCCTGCTTGCCTGGAACTTCCGCACCGCTTCTTCGGTTTCGGGGCCGAAGATCCCGTCGACTTTGATACCCCCGAGAGCCCGCTGGAGCAGTTCGACCTGGCGGCCTTCGCTGCCGGAGCTCAGCGCGATGGTGTGTTCGGTCGTCGTCGGTGATCCGGCGGGCGCGGGGTCGACCGGTTCGATCGACGTCTGCCCGCTCGCCAGGCTGGCGGTGGGCCCGGCGGTCAGCGCCACGAGAGTGCCCAGCGAGAGCCGCTTGGCACGCGAGCTCGCCGGCACAAACCGTAACTCGGCCGCGCGCCTGCGCGCGCGAGAGCGGCCCAGCGACAGCTCCCAGTGCTCGCCCTCGGCCAGGTCGCGCAGGCGGTTGCGCGCGACACTCGACGCGGACAGGAGGGAGGTCGCGTCCGTGTTCCTACGGCCACGGCTGGCCCGCGCACGCCTGGCGCGCGAACGCTCTAGCGAAGCGTCCCAGGGGTCAAGATCAGCAAGATCACGCGGGAATCCCGGCATGCAAAGGCGTCCTTTCTTCATTGCTTGGCGCCTACGGGGTTAGCTGTCGGGCTCGCGTAAAGCTCTACGCTACGCCACACCTTGTGGCGATTCGCCCCCGCGACCAGCGGCCGCATTTGGGTCCCCCGCTCCCTCACCCCCAGGGGGTCAAGGACTCGGCACGAACGGTCCGCAAGGTAACAGGTCTCGCTGCAAGATGCATCACACATGCAGGTCTGCAACGTTTCTTGCCGACGACTAAGTTTAGGACTATTAGTGAAGTTCAAAGAATTTCATAGAACAAAATGAAGCTTGCTCCAGGGTGGTTCAGAGACAGGCAGACAAGATGAACCAACAGGCGCACGTGGCAACACGCGCTGATAAGTTCGTCTGATGCGCCGAGGAGGTCTCGATCCCCGCGTGCTGCTCTCGCTGATTGTGCTTGTTGTGATCGCGGGCGGGGTCGCGCTGCTGACTGTCGGCGGCCCGTCCACACAGGGCTCGCATAAGCTGGCAAAGGAAGCCGATTACCGCGCCGAGGGCGTGCTCTCGCCGATCACCGCCGCGCCGCCGTTGACCCTGCACAATTACCTGGGCCAGCAGATCAACATCGACTCCTATCGCGGCAAGGCCGTGCTGGTGACGTTTCTGTACACGAACTGCCCCGACATTTGCCCATTGATCACATCGAATTTGCGCGTCGCCCAGAACCTGATGGGCGCGAAGACCTCATCCAAAGCTCAGATCATCGCCGTCTCGGTGGACCCGCGTGGCGACACGCCCAAAGCCGTAGCCGCGTTTCTTGCCCGCCACGGGATGACCGGGCGGATGCAGTACCTGATCGGCTCGGCTCATGAACTCGCGCGCGTGTGGCAGGCGTGGGGGGTCGGGTCTGAACGGGATGCCGGCCAGCCACAGTTCATCAACCACACCGGGATCATTTACGGGATCACGGGTTCGGGCAAGCGGACAACTGTGTATGCGGCCAACTTCCAGCCGTCTGACATCGCCCACGACGTGCCCCTACTGGCCTCCCGCTGAGCGCTCGGAGAGATGATGACTCGCAGACCTTCACTTGAGCGCTATCGGTGAGATGACACGGCCGGCCGCCGCGTTCGTGCCGAGATGACCGCCCGGCGTTTACGCCTGCTCGGCTGGACGCTGATCGCGGCGGCGGTGCTCGCGGCGCTGATCGTCTTCGGGCTCGCCCCGGATCGTTCCGCCTCCGCCGGGCGCCCGGCGCCCGCGCTGCCGCGCGAGGATCTCGTGGGCCCGCCGACCACGCTCGCCGGCCTGCTGAGCGCCGCCAGAGGCCGGCCGGCACTTGTGCTCTTCTGGGCCAGCTGGTGCGGACCTTGCGCCCGCGAGGCGCCCGCGGTGGAGCGCTTTTCGCAGAGCCCGGCCGGGCGCGGGCGGATCGTGGGCGTCGACTGGAGCGACCCGTCAACGGGCGACGCGCGGTCCTTCATCCGCCGCTATGGCTGGACGTTCCCGATCTTGCGCGACTCCGAAGGCTTGGTGGGCAACTCCTACCGGCTGACGGGTTTGCCGACCACGTTCGTGCTCGACCACTCAGGGCATATCCGCATGACGCTCCACGGTCCCCAGGATGAGATGTCGTTGGAGCGGGCGTTGGCGAGCGTCAGCGGCGGCTGAGCAGACGGACCGTAGAGGGTCCCGCGACCCTAAAGTCCACCATCTGCTCTGGCGCGATCTCTTGCCTGCTGGCTTTGCCGACGAGCGGCTCGGGTTGCGCTCTCAGCGCGCGTCGGGCTCAGCAGTGCTCGGCGTGCCAGCACAGCCAGGCGACGTAGCCGTCGGCGACATCGAGCGTCGCGGCTCTCAAGGTCCCCGAGCGTCCATCCGGCCAGGCGCCCGGTCCCTCAAGACGCCGTGGGTCGTAGTCGAGCGCGTCACCGAGGGCCTTCGCTAGCGCCTCCTTGCTCGACCACAGCGACGTGATGTGGCGATCGCGGTCCGCGTCCTCAGGCGCGGCCTCTCGGGCCGCGGCCGCGGCGCGCTCCTCAGGCGTGCGGATCGAGTCGGCGAACGCCTCGTCGCAAGGGGCGATGTGCTCGATGTCGCACCCCACTTGGGTGGTGTGCCAAGCCAGGAGCGCCAGGGGAAAGCTGTAGGAGCGTGACGTGAACAGCGCGCCCGTATCCGCGCTCAGCTCACGTGCGTGCTCGCGCAACACGGTCTCATCGCATAGGCCGATCGTGCGGGCGTCGATCAGCTGCACCTCTGGAAGTCGCTCTCCAGCGTTCAAGGCCAGCAGCGGGTGCCCCTGTGACACGCGCATCACCCGCTCGGATGCGCGTTTGAGTGCGACTCCCATCATCGCGATAGCGCCATCGTCGCCGCAGACATCATCTGACTCCCCGGGTGCTCATATGCTCGTGACGGGAGCGCCGTGCCAGCGCGTGCCGGCGGGCAGCTCCTCGCCGCGCAGCACCATCGAGCGGCCGCCGACGCAGGCGCCCGCTCCGATCACGGTATCGGGCAGAACGGCCGAGCTCGGCCCGAGCGTCGAGCCGGCGCCCATCCGTGTGGGGCCGATGCGCAGCAGGCGGTCGTGGAAGAGGTGCGTCTCGATGCAGCCATGACGATTGACGACGCAGCCGTCGCCCAGATCGACGAGATCGAACTCGGTTATCGCCATGGTTTCGCACCAAACCCCGCGCCCTACCTTTGCGCCCATCGCCCGCAGGTAGAGCGACATCAGTGGCGTGGCCGTAGCGAAGCTCATCAGCCAGAAGCTCGCAAGCTGCTCCTGGGCGGAGTTGATGAGTTCGTCGCGCCACACGAAGAACGACCAGAGTGGGTGCTCGCCGCAGCGGTAGCGGCCGATGATCGTCCACTTGAAGATGACCGTCAGCGCGGTCGCCACGATGCCCCCGGCTAGCAGCACCAGCGGGGCGATAGCCACCTCAGCGAGCACGCCAAGGCGCATCCCGATCGCGTCGAGAGCGAGGAACACCACCCAACCGATCAGCATCGACGCGGTGCTGGGTAGGAGGATCCGCGTCAGGTCCATGACACCGCGAGCTAGCAAGAGACGCAGTGGCGGGTTCGTCGTGCGCGCCGGGTCGGGTCTGTCGGGGATGCGTGGGAGCTCGAGCGCGGGGTTGCCGAGCCAGCAGGTACCGTCGGCGCTGCGCGATGGCGGCACGGTGAGCAGGCCAACGAGGCTGTCGTTGCCCAACTTCGTCCCTGGCCGCAGGATGGCGCCGTTGCCAAGGAAGCTGCGGTGGCCTATCTCGATCGGCTTCAGCTCAAGCCAGCCATCGCGGGCGCGCGCCGCCGAGAGCACGACGTCGTCGGTCGCGAAACTGAGCTCCCCGAAGGAGATGAGGCTGTTCAGTCCCACCGCCGTGGATATCTCGGTCCGGCGCCCGATCTGAAGACCCATGAGCCGCAACCAGGAGCGCGTGTAGAGCGAGCAGAAGAGCGGAAACAGGACCACACGCGCGGTCTTCAGCACGTCTTCGCTGAACCACAGCGCCCAACCAACCGACCCGTCCTCGCGATGCCAGCCCGGACGCAGGAGCCGCCAGATCACGCGAACCGTACCGGCGACGAGCAGCGCGTAGGAGACGAGGAGCACGGTTGTGAGGGTGAATGCCTCCAGCCCCAGCACCGCGGGCGAAGTGTGCAGCGTCGGGAGGGGCTCGCCCAGTGCATCGAGGGTGAGGATCCCCGCCAGGAGGGAAAGCAGCAACAGCAGTCCCGATCCGGACAGGCCGAGGGCGAACATCGCTCGCCAGAAACGAGCGTTCCGATCGCGCGCCGCTGGCTGCGCTGGCCAGCTCTCGCCCGCCTGGCCTTCATAGCGGGCTGGCGCGCCGCCCCAGCGCTCGCCAGGCGGAATGGCGCCCGAGACGACGCTGCCGGGTTCGATCTCGGCTCCAGCGCCCACCAACGCCCCAGGCATCAGCAGCGCCCTGGTGCCCACGCGTGCCCCGGCACCGATACGCACCTCGCCCACGACGAGCTCCTGGCCGTCGATCCACCAACCGTGCATGTCGACGTCCGCTTCGAGGGTCGCGCCCGCGCCGATCCGAACCAATGAAGCTGGCTGGGGAATCGTGCCGAGGCGAGCTCCCCGGCCGACCTCGGCGCCCGCGAGGCGCGCGTAGCGCTCCGCCCACGGCGTCCCGGCGAGGCGCCCAATCCCGCAGACCTCGGTGAGCTGCTCGACGAACCAAACACGACAGGCCAGCCACGAGTGGCGCGAGTAGCGTCCGGGGCGCAGATCGCTGAGCAGCGCCCACTTGGCGAGCAGGACGATGCTGGTACGGCCCATGGGGCTGCAGAGCAAAAGCCAGCCACCGATCAGCCAGCCCCAACCGAGCTGGGGCATGCCGGCGCCCACGATGTTGCCGTAGGCCAACACGCCGATGATCCACTGACTCGCCTGCAGCACGGCCAGCGCGAGGACGCCCATGAGCCGCACCGCGCCCCAGCGTCGCGGCAGGGCGGGCGGCGTGACGGCGCCCAGATCGCAGGCTTGGCCGAGCTCGTCCAGGCGCGCGGCGAGTTGCCCAAGCCGCCGGTGCTCGTAGACGTCTGAGACGGCGATCGTGGGGAAGCGCTCGCGCAGCGCCGAGACGAGCTTGGCGACCACGATCGAGCTGGCGCCGATGGCGAAGAAGTCGGTGTCGGCGGCGATCGGCACGGGACCGAGCTGCTCGACCCAACGTTCGGCCAGCCAGGCCGCGGTGGGGCTGAGCGTTGGGTCGGTGGCGTCCGCGATGTCCTTCAGCGGCCACGGCAGGGCCCCACGATCGACCTTGCCGGAGGTGGTCGTGGGCATCGCATCGAGGACGGCAATCAGCGGCGCCAAGCCGTCGGGTAGCTGCTCGGCTACCTGCGCGCGCACGTGGGAGGGGTGGACGTCGCCGACGACATAGCCGACCAGGATCTTGTTTCCTCGAGTGGTGCTCTGAACCGCGGCTGCCGCCGCATGGACGCCCGCGACGGCGCTCAGCTGCGCCTCGATCTCACCGAGCTCCAGGCGACGTCCGCCGAGCTTGACTTGGTCGTCGGATCGCCCCACGAAGTCATAGCCCTCGATCGTCTCGCGGACGATGTCGCCGGAGCGATAGGCGCGCTCACAACCAAGCGCGGGCAGGGCGGCATAGCGCTCGGAGTCGAGCGCCTGGTCCAGATAATGCCCGAGGCCGACACCGCCGATCGCAAGCTCGCCGGGCTCGCCGAAGGGCACCTGATTGCCGGACTCATCGACGACGGCGACATGCCAGCCATGCAGCGGCCAGCCGATCGTGATGGGCTCGCCGGAGCAGATGCGCGCGGCGGTCGTGACGACCGTGGCCTCCGTCGGGCCGTACGTGTTCCAGACCTCGCGTTCGGTCGCCAGGCGCCAGCCGAGCTCCGCCGGGCAGGCCTCCCCGCCGAGGATCAACAGGCGCACGCCGGCGAGCGTCCGCTCATCCCACATCGCGGCGAGCGTGGGAACGGTCGAGACGACGCTCACCTCGCGCTCGGCCAGCCAGGGCCCGAGGTCCGCGCCCGAGCGCACGAGCGCGCGCGGGGCGGGCACGAGCGCCGCCCCGGTTGACCATGCCAGCCACATCTCCTCGCAGCTCGCGTCGAACGCGACGGACAGGCCGGCGAGGACGCGGTCCTCGGGGCTGACCGTCCACAGCTGCGCCTCGGCGTCGATGAACGCCACGGCGGAACGATGGCTGATCGCGACGCCCTTCGGTTGCCCGGTCGAGCCTGAGGTGAAGATGATCCACGCATCGTCATCGACGCTCGGCCCACGTTCCTCACGTTCGTAACCCGCGCGCGTGCGGGTGCGGGTGCGCGTGAAGCGCAGGTCGCCTTCGAGCACACCGCAAACATCCGCCTGCTCGAAGATGCCCAGCGCTCGGGCCGGCGGATCCTCGGCGTCGACGGGCACGTAGGCGGCACCGGCGCGCAGGACCCCGAGGATCCCTACGTACAGCGACGAGCAGCCGCTGGCCAGGCGGACCCCGACCCGCTCGTCCGGGCCCACCCCGGCGTCCCTGAGATCGTCGGCCAGGCGATCGACGGCGTCGGAGAGCTGCGCGTAGGTGAGGAGCGCATCGGGGGCGTCGATCGCGACGCGGGTGGGATGACGAGCGACCGTCTCGGCGAAGATGTCGATCAGGGAGCGTGCGTCACGCACCTCGCCCAGCAAGGATCGCGGCCCGGCCGAAGGCCGCCAGCCGGTTGTGTCTTCGGTAGTCGCCATGCCGCTGAAAATGTAAACCCTGTGTAAGAGCCTAGTAGCGGTCTGGCCGCTGTTTTTTTGTGGGCGTGCTGTTGGCTGCGTCTGACCACCGAGCGGGCAGATCGCGGCATCATGATCATGGATAACCCCGGCCTTCCCTTTCTGACTCCCCTTGACCAGGAGGTCTTCCGATGATGGCCCAACAATGCACGCACCTCGACCACGTCCACATCACTCACCTGCCCGAGGAGGTGGAGGGCTGCGAGGACTGTCTCGCGGTCGGCGGTGAGTGGCTGCATCTACGCATCTGCCTGGAGTGCGGGCGCGTGAGCTGCTGCGATGACTCGCCGAACCGTCACGCCAGGGCGCACGCACGGCACACCCAGCATCCGATCATCCGCTCGATCGAGCCCGGCGAGGACTGGTCCTGGTGCTTCGTCGATCAGACCGCGATGCGCATCGACGGAATCGAAGGCGTGACGCGCATCCCGCCCTCGCCGCTCGGCTGACCGCCCGCGGGCCGCCGTTCCGAGCGCGTGAGCGCCGCTCGGAGCGATACTCACGGCCATGGCATCCGCCACAGTCGACTCCGCGGGCCGCGACTCCGCGGGCCGCACGGCCTGGGCGCGCAATCTCGGCGCGCCTGTGCGGGACTTCCTGAGCACCGAGACCGGCGGGGCGGCGGTGCTCGTCGCGGCCGCGCTCGTGGCGCTCGTCTGGGCCAACTCGCCCTGGCCGCACTCCTACGAATCGTTCTGGGGCACGCATCTCACGCTCAGCCTGGGCGATCACGCGCTGTCGGCGAGCCTGCGCCAGTGGGTCGACGAAGGCCTGATGGCGCTGTTCTTCCTCGTCGTCGGATTGGAGGCCAAGCGCGAGCTCGACCTCGGCGAGCTGCGCGAGCGCAACCGCATCGCGATTCCGGTGATCGCGGCGCTCGGCGGCATGGCGCTGTGCGTGGGCGTCTATCTCGCGATCAACGCCGGTGGCAGCGGAGCGGGGGGATGGGGCACGGCGATGTCGACCGACACCGCGCTGGCGCTGGGCGCGCTCGCGCTGGTGGCGCCCAACAGTGGGACGCGACTGCGCGTCTTCTTGCTGACGCTCGCCGTGGTCGACGATCTCGTCGCGCTGGTCGTCATCGCCGTCGCCTACAGCACCCATATCTCACTGCTCGCGCTGGTGATCGCACTCGCGCTGTTTGCCGCTCTCGTGCTGCTGCGGTTCGTTCCCCGCTGGCGAGAGCCCGCGGCGGTGCTCGTGGGGCTCGGAGTGTGGCTGGCGATGTTCGAGTCCGGTATCGATCCCGTCGTCGCCGGCCTGGCGATCGGGCTGATAACGAGCGCCTACCCGCCCGCGCGCGACGACCTCGAGCGCGCCACCGAGCTGACACGATCCTTTCGCGAGCAGCCCACGCCCGAGCTTGCCTACATCGCCCAGCGTGGCCTGACCGCGACGATCTCGCCGAACGAGCGGCTGCAGTACCGGCTGCACCCCTGGACGAGCTTCCTCGTGGTGCCGCTGTTCGCGCTGGCGAACGCCGGCATCCACGTCAACTCGCACGTGCTCTCAGACGCGGTGAGCTCACCGGTGACGCTCGGGATCCTGCTCGCCTACGTGCTCGGCAAGCCGCTCGGCATCCTTTCCGCCTCCTGGCTCGGCACCCGTCGCGCGCTCGGCGGCTCCTCGCGGCTCGTCGTCACCTGGCCTGGCCTAGCGGGTGCGGGCACTGTCGCGGGCATCGGCTTCACCGTGTCGCTGCTGATCGCCGCTCGCGCCTTCAGCGGTGAGCTGCTCGCTCAGGCGAAGCTCGGCGTTCTCGCCGCGACGATCGTCTCACCGCTGGTGGCGTGGATGGTATTTCGGCTGATCGCGCGGCTGCCGGCGGCGGTGCGGGCACGCCAGTTCGGGCGCACCGCCGCGCAGCTGGTCGACCTCGCCGAGGACGTCGACCCGGAGCGCGACCACATCCGCGGCGCCGCCGATGCCCCGGTGACGCTCGTCGAGTACGGCGATTTCGAGTGTCCCTATTGCGGGCAGGCCGAGTCGGCGATCCGCGAGCTGCTCGCCGATTGGGGCGACGAGCTGCGCTACATCTTTCGCCACCTGCCGCTCAGCGACGTGCACCCCTGGGCCCAGCTCGCCGCGGAGGCCGCCGAGGCCGCCGGCGCGCAGGGGACGTTCTGGGAGATGTACGACCTGCTGCTCGCCCACCAGGGTGAGCTCACTCCGCGCCACCTGCACGGCTACGCGCTGCAGCTGGGGCTGGACGTCGAGCGCTTCGCCGAGGAGCTGCGCCGGCACACCCACGCGGCACGGGTGAGCGAGGACGTGGCCAGCGCCGACTCCAGCGGCGTCTCAGGGACGCCGTCGTTCTTCATCAACGGTCGCCGTCATGCCGGCGTCTATGACGTCGCAACGCTCAGCGCGGCGGTACGGGCCGCTCGCGCGCGCGTGCTCCCCACAGCCCAGCGCGCGTAACCGTGTGCGATCGAGCTGGCCCGATCGCACACGCACACGTTGCTGCCCGCGCCGCGCCTCGCCGCTCGCGCTAGCTGTTCTTGCAGCTGGCGAGCGCCTTTTCCTTGTCCGCAGCGGGGATCGGCGCGAGGTTGATGACTTCCACGCAGACTTCTTTCGCGGCTGTGCGTGCCCCCGCAAGGTCGCCGTGAGCGGCTTTGTTGCAGATCCCTTCGACCTTCGCCTTCACGCTTGCTGAGAGGGTTGGCTCCCTGGCGATGATCGACTTGCAGATCGCCACGTACTGGGCCACCCCCGCGATGCTCGCGGGGCCACTCGCGGCACTGCTCGGAGTGCTCGGAGTGGTGGCTGGGGACGTCGACGTTTTTGCGGTGGTCACCGTGGTGCTCTGTGCAGGCGTCGAGGTCGCGGCAGGTGTGCTGGCGGCCGTTGAGCTGCTCGTGGTGGAGCTGCTGCTCCCACACCCGGAGATGAGCGCTCCACAGAGCAGCCCGGCGAGGAGTAGTGGCGATCGCGTTCCGATCATTTGGTCCCCCTTGATTGAGAAAACGCTCGCTCGCGGGACTGTGAGCCGGCCGGCGAACGCCTGATTCACCAAGGCTAGCGAGTGCACCGAGAACTGGTCGTTACGCGAGGATCGCGACGCCCTCCCTGGATCCGCGTACCCCGGTCACCTGGCTGGGAGAGGAGAGGTCATCCACTGAGTATTTGGCTTCATTCGTTGACCAAATACATCCACAGCAGGTCGTATTGGTTCGCCCGCTGGAGACAGCGTGGTGACTCAGCGCACGATGCGGATCACGCTGCGGCGATTGCGCGCCCGGCCCACCGCGGTCGCGTTGGATGCGACCGGATCGCTTTCGCCGTACCAGCTGAGTGCGGTCCGCGTCGGGCCCGGACGCAGTCCAAAGAGCAGTACGCGCGCGATCGCCTGCGAGCGCCTGCGCGTGAGGGCCAAGTTGTAGGCGCGGCTGCCGGTCGCGTCGGCGTAGGAGGCGATCGAGACGAGCCGCGCGCCGCGCGCGTAGTGGCGCAGGCCGCGCACGAATGCGGCCATCCGCGCTGAGAGCTCAGAGCAATCGAGGCAGAACGTCGCGGTCGCCGGGATCGTCAGATGCACGACCGGCGCTCGCGTCGCGCTCGGGGAGACGGTCACCGTGGTCGAGTCGCTCGAGCCGTGGTCGTCGCGCACGGTCAGCGTCACCCGATAGGAGCGGTGGGCGCTCGAGAAGAAGCGATGAAAGCGCGAGCTGGTGCTGACCACGTGGCCGTCGAGCGTCCAGAGATAGGAGACGATCGTGCCATCTGGATCGATGCTCAGCGTCGCATCGAACGCGAAAGTCTCACCGCGGCCGGTCCGTGCCCCGGCGGTGGCAACGGCGTTGGCGGTCGGCGCCACTGGGGGTGCCGCGGTGTTTGTGCTCACGGGCGTCGTGGTTGAGGATTGGGTCGACGGCGGCGGCTGCGCTGGGGGTTGAACGGGTGGCGGTTCGCTCGAGATCGCGATCGACACGGGGCGAGCTCCGGTGTTGACGGCCATCGGCGTCTTGGCTTCCAGTTCGCCTGCGGAGTCAAAGCCGAACTGCAACAGCCCATCGGTGCCCGATGAGTCCAAGTCGGTTACATACACGCTCTGTCCGTCGGGGCTGATCGCAAGGCCCCAGGGCAGGCTGCCGGCTGGCGCGGCGATCGTGGTTCTGAGTGTCAGCGTGCCATCAGGACGGCGTTCGAAGCTCTGCACAAACCCCGCAGCTTCTTCTCCGGGCACCTCGGTGGCGATCAGCTCGCCACCTTCGGGGATCAAGCCGATCGAGACCACGTAGTCGGAGGTCGCCACGTTTTCGGGGCTGAGCGGCGAAAGTGTGCCATCAGCGCCCACCGCGAGTTGCTTCAAATCCTTGCCGTTTTCGACGATGTACACGTTACGACCGTCGGGGCTGATCGCGAGCCCATACGGCTTGAAGCCGATCTGGATGCTCGCTGGACTCAACGGATGCAAGGTCCCGTCGGAGGCCACTTCAAACTGCCAGACATAGCCCGTCTGTTCCCCGTCTACGACATAGGCATAACGGCCATCGGGAGCGATCGCAATCGCGGTGGCGCCTTCGACTGGCACTGACGCTGGGCTCAGCGGCGCGAGCGTGCCGCCGGGGCCGATGGCGAACTGTGCGACAGCGCCGTTGCCTTCGAAGTCCGTCACATAGGCAAAGCGACCGTCGGGGCTCACAGCGATCGAAGTCGGACGGGCAACAGGCACACTCGGCGGGGTCAGCGCCTGCAGGGTCCCGTCTACGGCGATCGTAAACTGCGCGACCGATCCGCCTTCAGCTTCGGTGATGGCATAGAGATTGTGGCCGTTCGGGCTCGCGGCGAGCGCGTCCGGGTTGCCTTCAGTCGCGATGCTCGCGGGTGTCAGCGGGGCGAGCAGCCCTCCCGTTTGGCTGGCAAACTGCGAGATCGTCTGATCGCCCTCGTTGCCGACGTAGACGAACTCGGCCCGGGCGCTGCGGACACCGAGCGAGATCGTCATGAGCAGGACGAGCAGTGCGAGCGCGGCTGTCCGCGTGGCATGCGTCCGGTGGTTGGCGACGCTCGTAAATTGGCCCTGAGGACCGATCACGGACCCCAGCGAATATGCGCGACGGCGGCCGATGAGTACCACGGGGCCTGTATCGGCAGCTCGGTCGGATCCTGGAGCGGGTGCTCAGAGGTCCGTCTGTGGACACCACTTTCAAACTGCAGGAACCGGTGCAGACGGTCTTGCTGAGCGCCTTGCAGTGGATGTTTTTGGCTTATCTAAGAGGTATTTGAGGATATGAAGTGCTCTAGATGGCTCGAGGTTGGGAGGCTTTGGCAGACCCTCGAGGAGGAGGATTTTGGCGGATGGGCCTGTGGGTTCAGTCGATGGCCTGCCCGTTGGCGGTGAGACCCACCGCGATGTTGCCGCGGGTGGCGTTGGAATAGGGGCAGACCTGATGAGCCGCACGGACGAGCTCGACGGCGGTCGCGGTGTCGGCTACCGAGGGCAGGGTCACATCGAGCTGAACGCCGAGCAGGAAGCCGCCTTTGCCGTCGGGGGAGAGCGAAACCTTCGAGTCGATCGCCGCGTCCCTAGTGTCGGCCTTCGCGCGGCGCGCGACGACGCCGAGGGCGCCCTCGAAGCAGGCGGCGTAGCCGACGGCGAACAGCTGCTCGGGGTTGGTGCCACCGCCGGGACCGCCCATCTCGGCGGGGATGCGCAGATCCACTTCGAGCGCGCCGTCGCTGGTGCGCCCGTGTCCCTCAGCGCGTCCGCCGGTTACGTGAGCCTCCGCTGTGTAGAGAGTCTTGGTCATCGATCGCTGCACCTCCGGTCGTGTTGACACTGACGACGCGAGCCTAGCCCGGTTGCCTTCGCCCGGGCGCCCGGGCAGCACAGCGCTTCACTGCACCAAGACATCATCCGGCCTTCGGCCGGGGGGACCCATCATGATGTGGTCCGGCCTGCGGCCGGGGGGGCCCGCCTGCGCCGGCCATGTGGCCATGATTTGGTCCGGCCTGCGGCCGGAGGGGGCCCACCTGCGCCGGCTATGTGGCCATGATTTGGTCCGGCCTGCGGCCGGAGGGGGCCCACCTCCGCCGGCCATGTGGCCGGCTCCGGCACCCCAAGGCACCCCTCAGGGCACCCCTGGGCACCCTAGGTGGAGTTCCTCTAGGGACCTTGCGTCTTCGACCACTCGGCCTTGTGTGCGCGCTTGGCCGCCTGGTAGTCGATCAGGGCCTGCGGTGAGTCGACGTCTCCGAGCGTCGGATGCGCTGGCACCAACTTGGCCGCGGAGGCCACGCCGAAGCGCTTGGCGAGCACGGCGCCGAGCGCCTTGATCTTCATCTCGCCGAAGCCGGGGAGGGCGGCAATGTTGGAGCGCAGCTCGCGGGTATCGGCCGCGTCGGTCCACACGCGCGCGGCTTCGCCACCGTATTCGTCACGGACGTTCACGGCGAGCTCGTGCACGCGCTTGGCCATGGCGCCGGGGAAGCGATGGACGGCGGGCTTCTCGCGGAAGGCTGGCTCGAGGTCGAGCTTGGCCAGCTTGTTTGCATCGAGCGTCCCCAGTCGTTCCCTGATCGCCAGCGGGCCCGCGAAGGCCTTCTGCACGCTCACCTGCTGGTCGAGCGCGAACCCGATGAGCAGCGCCATCGGATCCTCGGCGATCAGCGCGTTGGCCTCGTCGGAGTCGGTGAAGTAGAGGCGATCGGGCACGGGGTCATCGTATCGATGGCCGGCGCGATCGATAATGCCGGTATGAGCAGCATCGAGCAGTGGTGGGCCGACGGTGAGCATGTGCCGATCGGGCTTGGCGGACGCGAGTGCTCGATCTTCGTGCGCCGCCTCGGCAGCGGTCCGCCGATGATGCTCTTGCATGGGTTTCCGAGCTCCTCGCACGACTGGATGAAGGTCGCTCCCGCGCTTGCCGAGCACCACTCCCTGCTGATGTTCGACTTCCTCGGCTTCGGCGCGTCGGAGAAGCCGTCCGAGCATGCCTACTCGCTGCACGAGCAGGCCGACCTCGTCGAGGCGCTGTGGGCGCGCGAGGACATCTCCTCGACGATGGTCGTCGCGCACGACTACGCGGTGTCCGTCGCGCAGGAGATGCTCGCGCGCCGCGCCGAAGGGAAGCTCCGTGTCGACCTGTCAGCCGTGCACCTGCTCAACGGCGGCCTCTACCCCGACCTGCACCGTCCCCAGCCGACCCAGACAGCGCTGCTCGATCCCGAGCACGGTCCCCGGATCGGCGAGCTGATGAACGAGGAGCTGTTCGTGCAGGGCCTGCGCCCGACGTTCGCCGACAGCTTTGATGCGGCCGCCGACAGCGCTGAGATCTGGCGCTCGATGGCTCGCGCAGGAGGACAGCGGATCACACACCTTCTGATCCGTTACATGACCGACCGCGAACGCCACGAACAGCGCTGGGTCTCCGCGCTTCAGACGACCGACGTGCCGCTCTGGTTCGTCTGGGGGATGCTCGATCCCGTATCCGGCGCGCACATGGCGCAGCGGATCACCGAGCGTCTGCCGCGCGCGCCCTTGCTGGCGCTCGAGGACATCGCGCACTGGCCGCAGCTGGAAGCGCCGGAGCGGGTCATCAGCGCCCTGCTCGGCGTTTAATTACCTGGATGGGGGAGAGTGGGGGAGAGCTGAGTCTGCGCGGGGACGTGCGTCCCACGCGCGCTCGATCTGCCGCATCAGCGCCGGGTAGACGATGAGGTGCCGGAAGGGCCCGATCAGCGCCATGTAAGTGGCTCCGAGCTTGCCGCGTGGCTTGACGTAGACACCCATCCGCCCGCGGTAGACACCGCCGCCCTGCTCGATCCACGCCAGCTGCAGCACACCGTGCACGGTGCTGTTCGAGATCTCCGCGGCCCACTCGTCGTCCGTGCGATAAATGGGGACAAACGTCGCCGGGCCGACGAGAGCCGGGCGCGTCACGGTATCCCGCAGGTCCTCGGGGACGCGAGCGCTCAACGTCGTCTCGGTGCAATCTGGGACGGGAAGCTCGCTGGTTGCATCGTCCCAACCGAACAGTTCGCCCATTCGCCAGCGCAGCCAAAAGAGTGCGCGGGTGGCTCTCGAATCCCCGTTCTCCGGATCGATGGAGCTCGCGCTCTCGATCAGGGTGGCGAACTCGTCCGCACGACCTTCTGCCGGCAGCGCCCACGCATCGAGCAGCTCAAAGTCGGGCGCGACCTGGGCGATGACCCAGGGATGCGCTTCGTGCTCGGCGTTCGGAATTCTCATCTCTCAACCTCCGTGGTGTGTGGTGTGCGAGTCGAGTCCACGCGGGCGAGGCGAACGGAGCTTGTGCGGATCCGAGCGGTCCGGGTCCAGAGGTCGCGGGGCTCCATCCGCCGCCAGCTTGAGCAGGTAGGGGGCGCCGCTGCGGTGAATGTTGCCGAGAACGGCCCACACCGCCGATGCCGTCCTGCGCTTTTTGTACTGAAGGAACGTGGTCATCACCAGTCGCTCGTGGTGCAGCTGCCACACCATGTGACCGGTCAGCAGCGTCGATCGCGCTTCGAGATGCAGTAACTCGGGCTCAGACGTCACGATCCGCCAGCCGAAGACGTGCTCGGGAGACGACCACGGCCCGACGGAAAAGCCGAGCACCCAGCGGTGCAAGAGCAGCGTCGATCGGCGAGCTGCCAATGGGAGTCGCCCGAAGCCGTCGCGTGCCCATTGCTCGGCCGAGCGCCCGTCCGTTGGGTGCCTCGTGACCTCGAAGGCGTCAGCGTAGTTGGGTGGCGCCACGGTGGATGGAGGCTTCTCGGCCACCGCGACGCGACGCGCCCGCATCGAGTTGCCACTATTCCCCATCTTGTCCTCCGGGCGTCGTGTGCGCGTGGACCGGCGCGCCCCGGGGCATGTGGCGGACGCTCGTGTCTCCATCCAACCCGAGCACTCCCGCGGCAGCACGGGCCGCCAGCTCCTCGTCGTACGGGGCTTGTCCCGCGAGCTCGATCACGGCGCCCTCCAGGGCACCGAGGAAGGCAAGCGCCACCGCTCGAGCGGGTGGTCCGGGGGGGATCGACCCCGCTCTCCGGCCTGCCTTGATCAGGCGGGCGCAACGCTCGAGGAGCGTCTCAGACACGCGCTTGACCTCGCGCCCAACTGGGTGATCCTGGTCGCTGAACTCGATCCTCAGCGCCATCATGACGCGGGCGATGTCGCGTCGGCAGAAGACGGCATGACCGCGCGCCAGCGCGAGCAGCGCGGCGACCGGGTCGGCTTGCTGGGCGGCCACCTCGCCGACCTCGTTCATCCAGCTCTCATAGACCCATTCGATCACCGCTAGGGCCAGCTCCTCCTTGTCCTTGAACTGGTGATACAGGGCACCGCGCGTGTAGCCGGCCTCGCGCGCCACCTGCTCGAGCACGAGATTGCCGTAGCCATAACGGGAAAGACCCCTCGCGGCCGACTCGAGCAACGCGCTGCGCGTGCGAGCGCTGCGGTCGGCCTGGGTGCGGCGGCCGTCGCCGGCGGAGGCCTGCTCCGTTCGCGTGTGGTTCCGCCGGTCTAGGATACGTACAGACATGTACGTATGTTATATCATCCACGCGCGGATGGCCAGACGGTCCGTTTCAACCCCTCTCTGCGGATCTGGGGTTTGAGGTTCAGCAAACGCAGAGGCGACGACCACAGTCGCTCCGCACACCCCACGCGCCATCGCGCATGGGGTGTGGCTAGCATTCGATCGAGGAGAGATGACGCCAAATGAGTACGGTTACCTGGACCCGTCGGCGTGAGACGACGCGTGAGATTCATCGGTGTGGCGACGGTCTCCGCGGCGGCGATCGCGCTCGGCACGAGCTCGGCTGCTGCCTCGCCCGTGGTACTCGATCCAGGCGGAGTGGGGGTCTCGGCATATGGTGGTTGGGCGGCGTGGAGTCGCGCTGACGCGACGACGAAAGAGTTCGCGCTCGTGCTGCGCTCGCCTGGAGGAACGATCTCGCTCGCCCCGGTCCCGGAGAGTCCCACCGTGTTTGACGTCGAGCTCGGCCCGAGCGGCTCTGGGGTGGCGGCCGTCTACTCGGTGTGTACGGGCGGCGCCTGCCATATCGATGAGCTTCCGCTCGGCGTGGCGGGTGCGAGCGAGCGCGAGCTCGAGATTCCCGGTGGTGGGTCGATGCATGAGCCCGCGATCTGGCGTAATCGCATAGCGTTCCTGCGCCTCAATCCCAAGGGCGGTAGTCAGGATCCCACACATCCCGGCCGCCGGCCCGACCTTCTCTTTGTGTGGCAGATCGGGAGCCACGATCTACAGTCGGTAAGGCTTCCCACGACCGCGGGAAGCTCGGAAATACCGGCGGGCTTGACGGGCGCGATCACCGGCCTCGCGTTCAACGGCAAGCAGCTCGCCTACGCCACATCCACGCTCGCCGGGACGTTTGGGCTGACATCGCTCTGGTTCCAACAGCTCGGGCATGACCCAGTGCTGATCGATCAGCGCACGAGCGGAGCGGCGGCGCTGTGTCCTGCCTCGTTCCTCTCACCGACGCTCGCCGGCGGCTGGCTGTATGCGTATCTACACGCGTGCGACCCCTCTGCACAGGTGGGCCTCGACCGTTTGACCCGTTATCGGCGCGGCGAGGTGCAGCGCGCGAAGTACACGTTCATCCGAGCCGCCGATGATGAAATCGATTCAGTCGTACTCGACGCCGGTGGAGTCGACTGGGGGGACGGGGGACTCAGGCGACTGACGAGCGTCGCCTGGCGTACGATCGCGCCGCCCGTTCCCGAGAATTTCTGTGGTCGGCGCGACACGTTCTGTTGAGCACCTCAGAAACGCGATCTTTATGCGGTGGCGCGAACTGACACGTCAACCCCGATGGCGATGGGAACGCAGACACTGGCGTCCCATCGTCCGCGTGCGCGTCGCGATCGGCATCTGGCTGCTGCTGGTCGGGGCCATCCTGTTGGGCGAGGGCTACTGGTGGGGAGTGCTGATCTTCGCGGCGGCGGCTCTTCACTTCTACCTTGCCTACCGTCTGCGGCACGCCGTCCGAAGCTAGCGCGCGGCCGGCCCTTCGGAACGCGCGAGGGCTCACGTGGTCACAAATGCGTGGTCCTGGTCGTATACATCTCAGATGTCTGCTGATTCGAGCGACGAGGAGCTGCTGGTGAGTGGCGGCGCGCAGGGGTTTGCCCTTCTGTATGAGCGCCGCTATCTACTGATCCGCGGCTATCTGCGCCGCCGGGTCGGGCCTCACCCGGAGCTCGTACTCGATCTCGTCGCGGAGACCTTCGCGCGCGCCTTGGAGCGCCGGGAGCAGGCTCGAGCACCGTCAGGTGATCCACGTGATCATGAGGCCGGTCGGGGAGGCCCGTCCTGTGCCCAGTGCGGCTACGATCGGGCGTGTGAGTGTGTCGCGTCGTGCGCCGGATCCCGTGGTGGTATCGCCGCTGAAGGACTGGACGTGCGCTGGTTGTGGCAGCACGGATGGGGGCTGGCTGGTGATGGAGGATCGCGGTCCGCTGTGCATGTCGTGTGCGGATCTCGCGCACCTCGTGTTCTTGCCATCGGGAGACGCGGCGCTGACACGCCGGGCGCGCAAGCACAGTCGCCTGTCTGCGGTCCTCGTGCGTTTCAGTCGCGCACGCAAGCGCTATGAGCGCCAGGGTGTGCTCGTCGAAGGGCCAGCGATCGAGAGGGCCGAGGCTGAGTGCTTGGCTGATGAGGATGCGCGGGCGCGACGACGCGACCGTGAGCATGAGCGACGGGCGAACGAAGACGTCGAGTTTCAGCGTGATCTCACACGTGAGATCACCCGCATCTTCCCCGGTTGCCCCAAGGCGCGGGCTGAGGCGATAGCGACGCATACTGGTGATCGCGGTAGCGGCAGGGTCGGACGAACCGCTGCCGGTCGCGCTCTTGACCCGACGGCGATCACGCTCGCGGTGGTGGCGGCGGTGCGTCACGGCGACACCGACTACGACGACCTGCTGATGGCGGGCGTCGACCGCGCGGAAGCGCGTGACCGAGTACGAGCCGACGTCGACGAGATCCTCGACCGCTGGCGCACACGGCTCGACTGAATCACCCGGGGCCTCCGTCGGACCGCCACGCGCTGCCCTCCATCCGACCTCGAACCGCATGCGCAGGATCCAATCGCCAGGTCAACCTGCACGTGCCTCCGTTGACTCCGCGTCAACCACTGCGGTCCGCACTCCGAGTTTGGGCGACCTTTGGCTGCTTTCGAGCCTCCAGGACGATACGCCTTGGACGAAAGACACGCCATTTTGCAGCCTGTTCTCAGTAGAGGCGACGACCGGAATCGAACCGGTGTAGACGGCTTTGCAGGCCGCTGCGTAGCCACTCCGCCACGTCGCCCAGGAAGCGCCCCTCAGCTTATCGGGCTGTTCGTGCTCGGTTATCAACTCTTTCTTTCACCCTTAGCGGCGCTTTGGGAGATTGTTAGCGCCGGCACAGAGCCGGGGCGCATCATGGCCTCATCCCAACAACTGGAGGTGGTCCGTGAAGCGTCTGTTCGCACCAATGCTGATCGCGGCGCTCGCCGGAGCCGTCGTCATGCTCATCGCGGTGATCGCGTTCGGCGCTAGCCGCAGCACCGGCCGTCAGGGATCGACGCCCGTAGTGCGCACAACCGAGGCGACAAGCCAGAGCGGCTCCTCGACCGGGACACGTCGCGAGGTCGCATCGACCGCGCTCACGGCCACCCAGATCTACCAGCGCGACTCCGCGGGCGTCGTGGCGATCCGTGCTGTGACCGCCGAGGGCGAAGATAGTGGCACGGGGATCGTCCTCAACGAACAGGGTTTGATCCTCACGAACGACCACGTGGTCGCGGGCGCGAGCAACATCGTGGCCGGACCGGGCACGTCCTCGAAGGTGACTCGCACCGCGACGCTTGTCGGCGAGGAAGCCAACCAGGATCTCGCGCTGATCAAGATCGATCCATCGGGCCTTTCGCTGAAGCCTTTGAATCTGGTCAGCTCGAGCTCCGTCGAAGTCGGCGACTCCGTCTATGCGATCGGCAACCCCTACGGTCTCGATGAGACCCTCACCCGCGGGATCGTCTCGGCGCTTGGGCGTGAAATATCCGCTCCTGATGGCTTCAAGATCACGGGTGCGATCCAGACTGACGCCGCGCTGAACCCCGGCAACTCGGGTGGACCGCTGCTGAACGAACAGGGCGAAGTGATCGGCGTCAACTCCCAGATCGCCTCCGACGCGGCCCGCTCCGAAGGTACCCAACCAGGCTCCACCGGCGTGGGCTTCGCGATCTCCTCGAACACCGCCGCCGCGGCCGCCAAGAAGATCGAGTCAGGCGAAGGCGTCTCCTCCATCGGCGGCTCGGGCAGGCAGTCATCGCCGCACAGCAGCCGCTCGCCGTACGGTTCGGGGAGTCCTTACGGCGAAGGCGAACGAGGCGGCTCGGGTGGCTCGAGCGCTGAAGCGGGTGTCGAACGTGGCTCTGGCTCGAGCGGCGTGGAAGTCCCCAGTGAAGCCAACTCTCGTGGCATTGAATCGGCCGGCGTCGGACACGAAGGCCAGGTCGTGATCGTGCCATGAGGAGACGCGACGCGTTGGGGGCCGGCGATCGCGCGTTGATACTCTTGGCCGGTTCCCAGGGCGATTAGCTCAGCTGGGAGAGCGCCGCCTCGACAAGGCGGAGGTCACTGGTTCGAGCCCAGTATCGCCCATCGTTAGTCCTAGAGCCAAATACCGAGTGTGCAATCACTTGGAGGACGCCGATGCCAGACACCAGCTGCCACATGTCGATCTCGCTCGACGGCTTCGTCGCCGGGCCGGACCAGAGTCGGGAGAGTCCGCTGGGGAAGCGCGGCAGGGAGGTCCATAGCTGGCACCTCGGCGACGAGCGCGCGAACGACGCCGACGCGACGGCAGAGGGCTGGCTCATGCGACCGCGCGGGGCATACCTCATGGGCCGCAACATGTTCGGGCCGATCCGCGGCGAGTGGGATGAGGCCTGGGATGGATGGTGGGGCTCCGAGCCGCCCTACCATGCGCCGGTCTTCGTGCTCACCCACCACGCCCGCGAGCCGATCGAGATGGAGGGCGGCACGAGCTTCCACTTCGTCACCCAGGGCTTCGAGGCCGCCTACGCGCAGGCGCGTGAGACGGCCGGCGAGGATGGCATCGACATCGCGGGCGGCGCCTCGACCGTCCGTCAGGCGCTCGCCGCGGGAGTGATCAACGAACTCACGCTCGACGTGGTCCCCGTCCTGTTCGGGTCCGGCGAGCGGCTGTTCGACGGAGTCGAGTCCCTCGGGTTCGAGCCGGTCGAGGTGCTCCACTCTCCGCTCGCCACGCACATCCGCTACCGGCGGGCGGGGTGAGGAGCTCCCCGCGCTACTCGGTCGGTTTAGGCGAGCGGATCTCGACTGCGATCACGTTCGGCGGAGGGGCCGGCGGCATTGGGCTCGGGGGAGCCGGTTTGGGCTGGGTGCGTGCTCGCATCTCAGGTCAAGAGTGTAACGGGGATCGCTGCGGTCAACGCCACGATCTCAATGCCGAGGGCGATGACAGCATGCTTCATGTTTTCGGACGCTTTCTCGAGGATGAGCTGGTTGTCTCTATAGAGGCCGTCCATGTAGCTTGAGGCGGAGGCCTGCATCTGCTCGACGTCGGCGCCACTGGCGGTTGCAAGCTTGAGCATCTCGCCGCCGAGCAGGCCTACCTCGATGTTTCGGGGCAGCAGCGCCGCTGCGCAGGTCCACACGCATCGGAGGTAGGCCAGAGCGGCGAGCCCCAGAGGGATGATGGGCCACGCGGACCCTTTCGCGATCGCGACGCCGGCGACGGGCACGACGATCGACGCCGCCGAGAGGATCGCGGTCGCCTTGGCTCGGATCTGGTTCTCGCTGTCGCCCTGGCTCGCGAGCGCCATTGTGGATAGCTGTAGTGCGACTTCCTCGTGCGTTGTTGCCATGCGCTGGGACTCTAGGTCGTCGGCAGGACGGCGGCCGTGGCACTCGAGGCCGTGGTCCTTCCCGTGGTGAGGTTGTCCCGTTCGCCGTAGAAGTTCTCGGTGGCGGTCGGGTGTGATGGTTAC
>DAIOGX010000002.1:0-102481 GCA_036744995.1 Solirubrobacteraceae bacterium
CGAACCAGTAGACGGCGGCGGGCATGATCGCGAAGCTCATCTGCACCGAGGCCATGCGCCAGCGCCCGGCCATGCGCGCGCGCACCTCCAGATCGGCCAATTCGCTCGACTCCGAGGAGAAGCGCTCGACGAGCTCATGCGAGCGCCCCATCGTTTTGCCGAGCAGGATCCCGGACACCGACAAGGACTCCTCGACGAGCGTCGACATGTCGGCCAGGCGACTCTGGCGCACGGACTGGATGCGTCGGCGCTCGTTGCCGACGCGGCGCGTCAGCCACACGAAGAACGGCAGCAGCACGAGCGAGAACAGAGTCAACTGCCAGCTCAGGGCGAACATCGCAACGACCGTGGCGGTGACCGTGGCGACGGTCGACACCGTGGAGGTGGCGGTGCTCGTGACGACGTCGTCGATGCCGCCGATGTCATAGGCGATGCGCGCCTGCACCTCGCCCGAGCGGGTGCGTGTGAAGAACGCCAGCGACATGCGCTGCAGGTGCGCGTACACCGCGGCGCGCAGGTCGTGCATGACGCGCTGGCCGACCTGGTTTGAGATCCACGTTTGCGCCACGCTGATCACCCCATTGACGATCGCCAGCGCGATCATGCCGCCAACCAGCCACGAAAGCAGCGTCAGGTTGTGCTTGACGATGCCCTTATCGACAGCTTCGCGCAGCAGGAACGGCGAGGCGACGCTGAGGACCGAGCCGAGGAAGATCAGTCCCAGTAGCAGGCCCAGGCGCAGGCGGTAGGGGATGAACAGTCGCCCGATGCGTCGCAGGGAAACCGCAGGCCCACCCTCCCTATCGGGGATGTCCTCGGGCCGCAGATCCGATCGCTGCGATCGACGGCCCGTACCGCCGTGTCCCTGGGCGAAGGGCTGGCTGCTCACCAGCACGACTTTATCGCCGCCGTCGTAGGGTTAAGGCTGATGAACCTCTCGGCTTCAGAGGCGCGCGTACTCGGCTGCCTGCTGGAAAAGCAGCGGACGACCCCGGACGCCTATCCGTTGTCGCTCAACGCTTTGCGTCTGGCGTGCAACCAGTCGACGAACCGCGATCCGGTCGTTGAGTACGACGACGCGGTCATCCGCGACGCGTTACACCGGCTGGAGCGCCGCGGCTTCACGCGCCTGGCGAGCGGGCGCCGCGCACCGAAGTATCGCCACCTGCTGGCGGACGCGCTGCCGATGGGCGAGGATGAGCAGGCGATCGTGTGTGTGCTGATGCTGCGCGGATCACAGACCCCTGGCGAGCTCAAGCAGCGCACCGAGCGGATGCACATGTTCGCTGGCTTGGATGGCGTCCACGACACACTCGAGCGATTGATCGCACGTGGACTCGTCGCGCGCCTGGAGCGCAGGCCGGGCCAGAAGGAGGAGCGCTATGCCCAGCTGCTGGAAGACCCCGACGACGCGGAGGCCAGCCAGAACGGAGGGGTTCTCATACCCAGTCTCACACCCGCGACCGCTGAGGAGGAGACCAACTTCGCGCGCCTCACGCCACAGGCACAGGCGATCGATGACCTAGAGGACCGCGTGGCCAGGCTCGAGGGCGAAGTAGCCGAGCTTCGCGAGGCGGTGGTGCGCCCGTGAACCACGCCCAGCTGATCCTCGCCGCCACGTCCACGTCGGACACTGCGACCGGTGTGGGCATCCCGCTCGCGCTTGCCGCCGGCCTGGTGTCATTCCTCTCACCATGCGTTCTGCCACTCGTGCCCGGCTACCTGTCGACTGTGATCGGAGTGACGCCGGCCGACCTCGAGGAGGGTGTGGGGGCCCGCCGCGTGCTCGTCCCCAGCCTGCTGTTCATCGCAAGCTTCTCGCTGATCTTCATCCTGCTCGGGATGAGCGCGACCGTGATCGGCTCGACGTTGAACAACCACAAACAGACGCTCCAGCAGGTCGGCGGGGTATTGATCATCGCGATGGGCGTGATCTTTCTCGCGACGCCGTTCGTGCGCCTGCTCAACCGCGAGTGGCACTCCGAGTCGCTGCTACGCCTCGCCGGCCGCGGCGGGCCGCTCCTCGCGGGGGCGGCGTTCGCGGTCGCCTGGACTCCCTGCACGAGCATCACGCTCGGCGCAATCCTCACCCAGGCCGCGGTTTCGAGCTCCGCCGCGCACGGCGCGCTGCTGCTCGCCTTCTATTCCGCCGGCCTTGCGATTCCGTTCCTGTTGATCGCGCTCGCCTTCGAGCGGATGACCGATGCGCTGGCCGTCGTCAAGCGCCACTTTCCGATCGTGATCGCGATCGGTGGCGCGGTCATGATCGTGCTCGGCCTCTTGATTCTCACCGGCGAGTTCACGATCCTCAACGCCAAGGCCAACACCTTGCTGCAGGGCACGGGCCTTGACGTATCGGGCATCTGAGCTCTGCTCGCTGGCGACTGAGGGTCGAGCAGAGCGCGCCCACCCACTCCGCCTGGCGTGCCAGGCACGCGGAGTGGTCGATCGGAGATTCCGTCGATCTCCGATCGGTGAGGACGCCGATCTCGCGAAGGCCGTTGGCCGTCAGGCAGCCTCGCGCAGCGCGGCCAGCTCTGGCGACTCCGCGAGCTTCTTCAACGCACGCTGCTCCAGCTGCGACGCGCGCTCGGCCGAGAACCCGAGCCGTTTCCCGATCGCGGTCAACGTTTGCGGCTCCTCGCGTCCGGTGCCGAAGCGCAGCGTCAGCACGGTCCGCTCGGTTTCGGGCAGCTGCTCGATCGCACGGTGCACAATCCGCTCGCGCTCGTTGTCCCAGGCCGTATCCTCGGGCGCCTCCGCGTCGGAGGGCAGCAGGTCACCCAGCGCGGTGTCGCCGTCTTCGCCCACCTGTTGGTCAAGGCTGACAAGCGCGGCGCGCTGGTGGCGCACCTCCTCGACTTGGTCGATCGGCAGACCGGTCTCCTCCGCGAGCTCCTCGATTGTGGGCTCGCGCCCGAGGCGCACGGACAGCTCGCGCTCCACCCGCCCGACCTTGCGCGAACGCTGGGCTACATGCACGGGCAGGCGGATCGTGCGTCCTGAGTTCTCCAGGCCGCGCTGGATTGCCTGGCGGATCCACAAGGTGGCGTAGGTCGAGAAGCGAAAGCCCTTGCGCCAATCGAACTTCTCGCTGGCGCGGATCAGGCCAAGCATGCCCTCCTGGACGAGGTCGGCGAGCGGCAGGCCCTGATTCTGGTAGCGCCTCGCGTTGGAGGCGACCAGGCGCAGGTTGGAGTTGACCAGCATTTCCTTGGCGCGCAGGTCGCCGCGCTCGATCCGCTTGGCCAGGTCGATCTCCTGAGCCGGCGCGAGCAGAGGGTAGCGGCGCGAGTGGGCGAGCAGCTGGTCGACTGCCTCGGGAATGAACGTCTCGGGCGTCCCGAGATCGATCCGCTCCACGGGGCTGTCCAGGCGCCCGGGCGCGATCACGGGCACAGCGCCGGTGCCGTCGACGGCGTCGTTCTGGAGCTCCGCGTTCTCAGCGGGGCTTATGGGGTCCAGTGTGGGGGTTGAGCTGACATGAGAGTCTGACATGAGCGTCCTTCTAATCCGATGCTTGGAGTCGGAATTATACGCCGCGATAGTTGCGTTGTCAATTATTCCTGTAGGTCCGTTCTAAGGGCCTCGTTCGACACTATGTACGGGGCCACCTGCTACCCGGACCACAAAGTGCCCGGGCCGGCTCCTACCCAAACCCGTGAGCCGCCTAAAAGGCTCTCTCGGCCGTCCTAAAGAACCGCATAAGAACCACGCGTTTCAACCAGCGGATATCTCAGGCGCGCTCGCGCGTGGCGCGATATCCAGCAGCTCGTCATGTGCGTGATCGACCTGCAGGGTGGTGTGATGCAATCCGAAGCGTTCGCGCAACAGCGCCTCCATGTCGCGGCGCGCGGCGTGACAGTCGCTGTCGGCGGCGACCAGCACGTGCGCGGCCAGGGCGGGGAAGCCGCTGGTGACCTCCCACACGTGCAGGTCGTGAACCTCGACGACGCCGGGCTGGCCCACCAGCGCCTCGCCGATCCTGCGGGGGTCGAGTCCCTTCGGGGCAGCCTCCAAGAAGACACGACCTGAAGCTTTCACGAGCGAGAAACCCGAGCGTGTCATCAACCCGGCGATGAGTACCGAGACGATCGGATCGGCGCGTTGAAAGCCCGTCAGCAGGATGACCCCTGCCGCGACCGCGGTACCGATGAACCCGTACAGGTCGGTCAGAACGTGCTGGAAGCTGCCCTCGATGTTCAGGCTCTGGCGGTTGGCACTCGCCAGCATCCAGGTCGCGGCGAGGTTGACGAGTATCCCGACCAGCGCCACGATCAGCATCAGGCCGCTGCGAACAGGGGGAGGATCGAACAGGCGGCGGATCGCCTCGTAGGCGATGAACGCGGCGAGGATCAACAACGTCACCCCGTTCGCCTGGGCTGAGAGGATCTCCACGCGCTTGAAGCCGAAGGTCATCGCGCCCCGCGCCGGACGAGCGGCCAAGCGCATCGCGAGCAGCGAGAAACCGATCGCGGCCGCGTCTGTGAGCATGTGCCCCGCGTCGGACAGCAGCGCGAGCGAGTGCGCGATGACGCCGGTCGTCACCTCGACGGCCATGAAGGCAACGATCAGACCAAGGGCCATGGTCAGCTTGCCACTGTCGGCGTCCTGACTGACACCGTGGGAGTGCCGCGCATCGTCGGCAGCATGATCGTGCGCCATCGGTTCACGATACGCCGCACGCCGGTCTCCTCGAGCGAACTGAAACTCGCTGCATGGTCGGTCCGCCCGTGAGCTTCAGAGGTGGGACCCCGCTCCTTGAGCTGACACACGAGATGTCTCGCTCGATCCTTAGTCTCTGACCGATGGCCCAGGCAAGCGAGCACGATCAGGCGCTCACGCCGCAGCGCACTACCCTCGTCTCGATTGCCGCGGCGGGCTTACTGGTGGCCCTGAAGCTGGGGGTGGGCCTCGTGACCGGCAGCCTGGGGCTGATCTCGACTGGGATCGAGTCGAGCGGCGATGTCGTCGCCGCCACGCTGACGTTCTTTGCCGTGCGCTTGGGCGGTAGACCAGCCGATCGCGAGCATCCCTACGGCCACCGCCGAGCCGAGAACCTCGGGGCTTTGGGGGAGGCGGCGATTCTGCTGGCCGGTGGCCTGCTCGTCGCCGTTGAGGCCGTCGGCCATCTGTTGGGTGCCAGCAAGGCGCCCGGCATCCACTGGTATCAGTTTGCGGTGATAGCGGTCGCCCTGATCGTCGATCTCAGCCGTACGATCGTCTCCGAGCGCACGGCCCGACGCTACGCCAGCGCGGCGCTGCACTCGAACGCCTTCCACTTTGCCGGCGACATGGCGGGCTCGCTCACCGTGCTGGTCGGGCTGATCCTCGTGCGTGCCGGGTTCGCCCAGGGTGATGCCATCGCGGCGCTCCTCGTGGCGGCGATCATCTGTGCCGCCGCGACGCGGCTGATCTCAGAGAACGCGAATGTCCTGATGGACCGCACTCCCACGGAGGCGCGGGAAGCCGCGGAGCACGCAATCGCCGACCTTGGCGCCGACATCGAGCTCAGCCGGCTGCGGCTGCGCGAGTCCGCTGGACGCTACTTCGCCGATGTTGTCGTCACCGTTCCGCCTGGTCAGGCGGTGGTCGAGGGTCACCAGTCCGCCAACCTGATTGAGGCGGCTGTTGAGACCGCGCTGCCGGGCAGCGATGTGGTCGTTCACGTCGAGCCTCGCCGACGCGGACTCGACCTGCGCGAGCGTGTGCTGGCGATCGCCCTGGCGGAGCCATTGGTGATGGAGGCCCACGACATCACGATCTTCGAGCAGGCCAAAGCGGCCGAGGAGGGGTCGGCCCCGAAGGAGTCGGTCAGCGTTTCACTGCACCTGAAGTTCCCGGCGGAGCTCGACCTGCAGGCCGCGCACGAGATCGCCGAGCGCGTCGAGCGCGCAATCCGCGCGAGACCCAACGTGGTCGATGTGCAAACCCACCTGGAGCCGCTCGAGCGCACGCTCAACGCCCGCCCGGCCGACAAGAGCGCGGACCTGCACGCGACACGCGAGGTCGAGCGGCTCGTGCGCGAGCGGACCGGCGCTGAGCCGCTGGGGATGAAGCTGCTGTCGACCGACGCCGGTCGCATCCTGTTCCTCACCCTTCGTGTGGACCCCGGTGCGTCCCTCGCCGACGCCCATAGGCTTGCCAGCGAGCTGGAGGAGGAGCTGCGCCAGGCGATCGCCGACATCGCCGATGTAGTGATTCACACAGAGCCTTAGCCGGGGCGCAGGATGCCTGATGCACCGGGGTCATCATCATCATCGCTGCCGCACTGTGTTCGTCGCCATCTGTGTATATCGCGAGCGTCCTCAGGGCGGCGTCTTGGAGGACGCCGCTGGGCCGTCCATGGGCGCCCCGTCGCGGCGTATGCTGATCCGAGGATCAGCGCTCGCGCGCTCTGGTGTCGCAAAACGATCATCGGGAAGGATTTGCCCCGAGTGGCGTCCTGACCACCGACGGCCCCAACTCAATGGAGGATCTGACCGTGAGGCTCAAAGCAGCAGCTCATCAAGCAAACAAGCGCTCCATGCCCAAGGTCTCGGCGCTGACGCTTGCCATCGGCCTGCTCGCCCTGGCTGGCTGCGGCAGCTCGTCGAGCAACACCAGCTCCTCAGCCTCCACGCCGACGAGCGCGGCCGCCACGCCGACGACGTCGAGCGCCGCGGCATCCTCGACTAAAGCCCCGGCGGCAGGAGGCGGGGGCGGGGGACAGAGCCTGAGCCTCGAAGCGAACTCCGAAGGCCAGCTGAAATACAACACCACCTCGCTGACCGCCACCAAAGCCGGCGCCGTCTCGATCGCGTTCACGAACATGGCGTCGCTCGGACACAACGTGACCGTCGCCTCCTCCTCCGGCGCGGTCCTCGGCGCGACACCTACCTTCAGCGGCGGCGAGAAGACGCTGTCGCTGAACCTCAAACCCGGCACTTATAAGTTCTACTGCTCGGTGCCCGGACACCGGATGGCCGGCATGGAAGGCACGCTCACCGTCAAGTGACCTCGACGATGTCGCCGATGGCCAGCATGCCGAAGACGGTGTGAGCCGCTTCGATCGGCAGCTCGACGCAGCCGTTGGACTGGGGCGAGCCGTAGGAGGCGCGCGGGTAGCCGTGGACGGCGTCACCACCGTTGAAGTAGTTGACCCACGGCACGTCGGGCACCACGTATTTGGTGCCGTCGACGTCGGTGCCGCTCATCGTGGTGGACACGAAGCGGGAGAAGATCGGGAAGATGCCCTGCGGGGTTTCCGCGCCCGGCACCCCGGTGTTGGCGGGGGTACTCAGGGCGACGCGGTCGCCGCGGTGGACCGCGAGCGTCTCAGGGATCGACTCGGACACCGACACCCACGTGTACGGCCTGGGATCGCGACGGTAGGCGGTCTCTGCAGCGAGCAGCGAGGCCCAGGTCGGATAGTTCGGTTCGCCGGTCGCTTCCAGGCCGCGATCAGACTGGTAGACAGTGAGCGCGCCTCTGGTGGTCTCGTCCAGATGACCGGTTTCCACCGCGGGCGCGTCAGACGGGTCGGGGGCGAACCTACCACGGGGTGGGTGGAAGGCGTGAACGGCAGCTTCCCGGCGCGTCTCTGCGCCGGATCGGATGCGGACGCCGTAGAACGAGTGAAAGACGGCGCCCAGGTAGCCCAGGCGGGCGAGAGCTTGCTGCAGCCCGATGATGGATGGACACGAAACATCCAGGGCAAGCGTGCGCCGCCGGCCGAGGCTCGAGTGACCGGTGGAGGTCGTGCCGGCCCACACCGTCAGGGTGTAGGTCGAGCAGGGCTCGAGCGTGGACACCGGCGTGAAGACCTCGGAGTCGCCGACCGTGATCCAGGCGCCGGCGACGGCGGGCCTGAGCGTCGGCGGTGGTGAGCTGGGTGCGACAGGTGCGGACAGCGTCACGCTCAACGGCTCGGTGCCGTTGGCGATCGTGCGCCGCGGCAGTGCCACCAAGCGAGTGGGGGGTAGGGGTGTGGCAGCCGCCGGAGCGGCGCTCGCCGGACGAGCTCCGAGCATGTTCCCGACCTGGTGATCGCTCGCGAGAAGCACCATGGTTCCCGCGGCAGCGATCACCAGCAGCAGCACACCTGCCGGTACCGCCCTATCTCTCAGCCTCCGCGCCGGCGCACAGGACGCCGTGTCGGGGCGATGGACATGGCCGGAGAAGCGCCTGCCTATCGTTTTCATACGACCGACATGGGCCCCCACATGGGCAGAGTTTAACGCATATCTGCTACATGATCGGGATGGTCTCGTAGACCTCTACGCTGCCACCATTCGAGAGAACAGGGCACCCCTTGGCCATCTCTGCCGCCGCCGAGAGGCTGTCCGCGGTGAGGATCGAGTAGCCGGTCAGAGCCGAGGCGGCGCCGTCGCCGATGCTTCCATCGGAGGCCACGGAGCTCGACGGACCAAACGGATTGCCGGCGTCGACGATCGCTGGACCGAGGGCGCCGAACCATTGACCCCAAGCCGCCATAGCCGCTTCACGCTCTGCGTCGGTCTGCGCCATGCCGCCGCCCCTGTATGCCAGTACATAGTTCGCCATCGTGATTCTCCTCGATTGAATTTGAGTCTTAGCTTGAATTGATGAAAGGGGTTTTCGAACCTACAATCTGACGGCTAATTGCCTATCTGTTCACCTGGCCTCCCCGGATGGTTGCTCGGGCTCATCGTCGTCGGCCATTGCTCCTTGCGCCCATGGATCGGGGCCGGGATCCTCACCGGCGCCGGCGATCGCAAGACGTTCCAGATAGTGCTGCCAGCCCGTGCCGTGAGACTCCGCTGACTCCTTGCTCGGCAGGTCGCGATGGACGAGTCGCACGATCGTGTGCTCTCCGTCGGGAATGAGGGTGATCTCGACAGTGGAGGAGCCCGGCGGCACCGGGCTGTCCTCCGCCTCCCAGCCCCAGGTGAAGATCACGCTGTGTGGTGGCTCGACCGTGACGTACTCGCCGCGGGCGATGTTCTTGCCGTCGACATCCATGCGAAAGATCCCGCCCGGTCGGGGATCGAGCGTTGCGACGCCGCCCCAGCGCCCGAAGAGGTCGGAGTCGGTGAAGAACGGGAAGATCGTCTCCGGTTGCGCCCGAATGCGGACCTCGCGCTCGATCGCGCTTGTCTCGGTGCTCAGCGTCATCTTGTGTGTCCTTTCTTTGTTTGCTCCGCATGCTCGGCGGCGGCCTTCAGGCGGTCGAGCCCGTCGGTCCAGAACTCATCGAGGAAGCCGCGCAGCTCGGCCAGGCCGTCTGGGTGGGCGCGGTAGATCCGCCGCGTGCCTTCCCGGCGTTCGCAGAGGAGCCCAGCCCGCTTGAGCACGGTGAGGTGCTGAGAGATCGCGGGACGGGTGATCTCAAAGCGCGAGGCTATTTCACCGGCGCTCAGCTCGCGCGAGCTGATCAGCTGGAGGATCTTGCGCCGGCGAGGCTCGGCGATGGCACGGAGCACGGCTTCCATGAGCCAGAGTATAAGCAACTACTAACGTAAGTGCTTGCCGACGCTCTTGTGGCGTCGAAGGCCACGTGAACGTCACCGCACCGAGCGGCGGTAGGAGATGAGCTCGAGGCCACCGAAGCCCGGGTCAGAGAACGGCTCGCCGTCGACCGTCCAGCCTTCGCGCTCATAGAACCGTCTGGCTCGAGCCTGGCCGACGGGGGTGAACAGGCGCATCGCCGTGAACCCGCGTTGGCGGGCGGCCTCTATCGCGCGGGTGTGTAGCGTGCGCGCAAGCCCCGTGCCCCAGAAGTCGGGGGCGAGGAACAGCTGGCGCAAGTGCGCGAGCTCGGGGTCCTCGACGGCCCGCCACGCCCGGGTGGCGGGCAGGAACGCGATATGCCCGGCGAGGACGATGTCCGCCGCCCAGGCGAGCAGACACCAGAAGTCCTCGCTGTCGAGCAGCGCCCGAAGCGGCTCCGTCTCCGTGGAGGCCGGGCGTGGCGTCCACCCCGCCTGCGCGAACGGCAGATAGCTCTGAAAGCCTTCGGCGACCGCCAGGCCGAGCCACTCGGCGTCGTGGGGGACGGCGGCACGGAAAACGAGCCCGGACGCGGAGCCGGAGCCCGACGGGTCGGACCCGATCTGCCGCTCTACACGCCTGATGAATGGGGCCTTGGCCGCGGTATAGACCTCGCGATGCTCGCGGTAGCGCGCGGCGAGCGTGCGCTTCAGCGCCGCATACTCACCTGCCAGCGCCGGGTCTGCGCGCAGACGGTCACGGAAGCGCAGGCGACGCTCGAGCTCTGCGCGGTCATCCACCAGATGGAGGTGGTGGGTGCGATGCGAAGCCGTGGGATAGCACAGAAAGCGCCGGTGGGTGAGGGTTGCATTGAATGCCGCTGGATATTGGTAGCCGCCGCTGTCTCTGAGAGCAGCAACCGGCGCATCGAGGTCTTCAACGAGCGCGACGATGTCGATGATCGGCTTGGCCAGAAGCCCGGGGACGGCAGTGGAGCCGATGTGGTGGATCTCCAGGGCACCACCCAGCAGCGGCACAAGTCGTTCGCGCTCGGTCTCATAGGCAGCCGGCCACGCGGGGTCATACTCGACGAGCTCGACGAGGCCATCCCGGACACCCGCGCGCGTGAGATCCTCTTCAGCGGCGCCGCGACGATCGATCTCACGCATCGGCCTCAGTCTCACAGCTTGGCTTGCGCTCGTCTTCTATACCCGAGGCGTCCGCGACGAGCCCGGCATGAGGTCCGCCACTCCTGGTATTTGTCTCGGCCGTGCCCGACTGGACGATCCGAAGCGCCACCGAAGAGGACATCGGGGCGGTGTTGTCCCTGTGGGATACCGCGGGCAGCCTACCGAGCGTCAGCGACACCCGCGAGGGCCTAGCGTGTCTGTTGGCAGCCGACCCAGAGGCGCTGATCGTCGCGGAGGCAGGCGGCGCGCTGGTCGGGTCTCTGATCGCCGCCTGGGATGGATGGCGTGGCAGCTTCTACCGGCTTGCGGTGCGCTCCGATCGACGACGGCAGGGACTCGCGATGACGTTGCTCCGAGAGGGTGAGCGTCGGCTGCGGGAGCGGGGCGCTGTGCGGCTGACCGCGATCGTCGCCGACGACGATCCTGCCGCGATGGGCTTCTGGAAGGCCGTGGGATACCAGCGCCAGGGACGCCGAGCACGGTTCGTCCGTCTCGTAGACGCCGTGTGACCGGCCGTTGGGCCGCGATCTCGTGGCGGAATGGCCCAGACCTCGATCCGCTTCTGGTGTATAGCCTCCAGGCACGATGTGGGATGAGCTCACCACGCGCCTCGAGGGCGAGATCGTTGTGTTGGAGCCGTTGGAGGCGCGTCACGAGGATGGATTGTTCGCCGCGGCGCAACACCCCGAGATCTGGCGGTGGCTGGCGCCCATCAACGAGAGTCGTGAGTACTTCTCGGCGTGGTTCACGGCCAGCCTCGCGGAGTCCGAGGCGGGCACGGAGGGGGTGTTCGCGACGATCGATCGAGCGAGTGGGCAGCCGATCGGGAGCACGCGCTATCTGAACCTGCGCGAGGCCCATCGCGGTCTCGAGATCGGCTGGACATGGCTGATGCCTTCGGCGTGGCGCACGGGCGCGAACGTCGAGGCGAAGCTGCTGATGCTGGGGCACGCCTTCGAGCGGCTGGAGTGCATGCGGGTGGAGCTCAAGACCGACGCGCGCAACGAGCGCTCGCGCGCCGCTATGGCCGCCCTGCCCGCGCAGTTCGAGGGGGTCTTCCGCAAGCACATGCTGGTGCCGGGGGTCGGCGTACGGGACTCGGCCTATTACAGCGTGATCGACGATGACTGGGCGCAGGTGCGCGCCAACCTCGTGCGCCGGCTGGCCGCGGCGCGGGCACGCACAAACGGCGAGGCGGCGGACTGATCCGCGACGACGGACCCGATGCATCTCCCTCCGAGGGGCGAGGTGAACTGGGCAGGTGGGGGAGGGCGCCACATGCGAAGCTGTCGCGGTGTCAGAGACCGCCGACATGGAGACGCTGCACGCGCTACAGGACATTCCTCACGGGCTGCCGGCCGGCCTGGAGCTCGAATGGCTGGGCGTCTCGGGCTACCGATTGTCCTACGAGGGGCAGTCGCTGTTCGTCGACCCTTACGTATCCCGAGTGCCGCTGCGTGCGCTGCTGCTGCGCCGCGCGGCGATACCCGACTCGGGGATGCTGGATCGCTACATATCGGCACCCGGGACGATCGCGGGCGTGCTGATTGGCCACACGCACTTCGACCATGCGGTCGACGCGCCCGCGATCGCGCGTCGATTTGGCTGCAAGGCCTACGGGTCGGCGTCGCTGGCACAGCTCATGCGCCTGCACGGCCTCGGCGAGCAGGCGGTCGAGGTCGAGCCGCGCCACTCCTACGAGCTGGGCCCATTCGTGGTGCGCTTCGTCCGCAGCCGCCACTCCAAGCTGCTCTTCGGGCGCAAGGTGCCTTTCGACGGCGAACTGACGTGCGATCACCTCCATGGGCTGTCACCCGGCGCGTACCGTTGCGGGCAGGTGTGGGGCATCCGCATCGACGTGGGCGGCACGAGCTTCTACCACCAGGGCAGCGCCGACCTCGACGACGAAGCGCTCGGCGAGGAGCCGGTCGACGTGTTCCTCGCCGGCGTCGCCGGGCGCAGCTTCACGCCGCGCTACTGGGAGCGCGTCCTGCCCAAGCTCGACCCCCGCCTGGTGGTGCCCACCCACTACGACAACTTGTTCCGGCCGCTCGGACGCGAGTTCGACTTCGTACGCAACGTCCACCTCGCCGACGTGCCGGGTGAAGTCGGCTCGGTCTCCGCGTCGGCCACAATATGCGCCCTGCCGCGGGCCGACAGCGACCATACCTCGGCCTGAGCGATGAAGAGCTTTACGACCTGGGATGAGTTGGAGATCGCCTACCAGGAATGGGGCGATGAAGAGACCTGCTTGCCGCCCGTGGTGCTCCACCACGGCTTCGTCGCCAACGCCGATGCCAACTGGGTCGCCACGGGTGTCGTCGCTGCGCTCACCGCCGCCGGCCGCAAGGTCATCGCCCCGGATGCCAGGGGTCACGGTCGATCCGAGAAGCCGCACGACCCCGCGCGCTACGGGGAGGACCGCATGGCACGCGACCTGGCCTGCCTGCTCGATGTAATCGGCGTGCCGCAGATCGACCTCGTCGGCTACTCGATGGGCGCGATCGTCTCACTGATCTTCGCGAGTACCGACCCGACGAGGGTGAGGCGACTGGCGATCGGCGGCGTGGGCTCGGGCGTAATCGAGTGCGGGGGCGTCGACCGGCGCGCGGTCCCGAACGATGCGATCATCGAAGCGCTCGCGGCGCAGGACGCCTCGAGTCTCGAGGTGGTCCCGGCGGCCGCCGCCTTTCGCCGGCTGGCGGACGCGCTCGGCTCGGACCGCGAGGCCCTCGTAGCCCAAGCCTCCTCGGTCTACCGAGGCGAGATCGCGCTCGATCGCATCTCCTCTCCCACGCTCGTCCTCGCGGGGGACACCGATCCGCTCGCCATCCGCCCGCAGGTCCTCGCCGACGCCATCCCCGACGCAACGCTTCAGATCCTCGCCGGCAACCACATCGAAGCCCTCGGCGATCCGCGCTTCACACAGTCCATCGTCGACTTTCTCGCCTGATCGGGCCGCTGCGGATGAGCTTCGGCGAAGTCGTCGCGATCGCCCTCGCCGGTCTGGCGGCGGGCACGATCAACACCGTGGTCGGCAGCGGCACGCTGATCACGTTTCCGGTGCTGCTCGCCTTCGGCTACGCCCCCGTGACGGCCAACGTCTCGAACACGATCGGCTTGGTGCCCGGGTCGGTCTCCGGCGCGATCGGCTACCGGCGCGAGCTCTCAGGTCAACGCTCACGAGCCCTACGGCTGGGCACGATGTCGGTGCTCGGCGGCGCTACGGGGGCTGTGCTGCTGCTGGTGCTGCCCGCCGCGGCGTTCAAGGCCATCGTGCCGGTCATCATCGCGATCGCGCTCGTGCTCACCGTGCTGCAGCCGCGTTTGAACCGGTGGCTCAGTGGGCGAGAGATCGACCTCGACGGCCGGGGCGCCGCCGTCCCAACCGCATTCGCGATCTACGCCACCGGAGTCTACGGCGGCTACTTCGGCGCCGCCCAGGGGATCCTGCTGCTGGGGATCCTCGGCGTCGCGCTGGCGCAGGATCTGCAGCGCACGAACGCACTGAAGAACGTCCTCGCCGGCCTCACCAACGGCGTCGCCGGCGTGTACTTCGTGTTCGCCGCACCACATGTGGATTGGGGTCCCGCGGGGATCATCGCCGCCGCCTCGATCCTCGGCGCCCAGCTCGGGGCGCGCTACGGACGGCGGCTGCCTCCCACCGCGCTGCGAGCGGTGATCGTGGTGGTGGGAGTGTTCGCGATCGTACGGCTGCTGGTCAAGTGAGTCGAGGACCCACGCGCGGGCGCTGAGAAGCCCGGGACAGCCGTCGGACGCGGATGCCTCCCGACGATGCCCAGAGGCTGCGGTCGATCTCGACCATCACGAGCGCAGTGAGAATGACGAGGCGTCGACCGTCCTCCCATCGCAGCCGTTCGCTCGCCTTGTGAGCGCCGCCTAGCTCGTGACGCTGCACAACGTCGTTGAGAGCCCACCAATAGGTGAACAGCGACTCGAGGAACTCGCAGCGGCTGTTTCCGAGCTGTGGCCGGTACAGCTCGATCACGGCCGACAGATGGCCCTGAGTGTTCGCGTCCGGATCCGCCGGACGCGGCTCCTGCCAATCGATCAGAGCAGCGGCGAAGTCCTGCATCACCGCACGCGCCCTGCGCCCGACGGCGATCACCTTGGCCTTGGAGTCCGCACGCCAGAGCATCGCCCAGGCCTCCGACCATCCTTCTGAGGCCTGCGGATAAGCGACCTTGAACCGCTCGTCGTCCAGATAGGCGTCGAGATAGTCCTCGACCCGCTTAAAGGCCTCGACCCGCACCACTGGTAGTTCATTGGCGGGATCGGCCAGAAATCCTGCTTGGTGGACTGTAGGAGCCCCAGCTTCCATGCCTAGAGCATCGGGTCTCCACGATGCTGGCTTGAGGGGGATCAGAAAGATTTAGAGATGCTCAGCTCGCCGAACACTCACGAGGAGGCTCCCTACAACGCTCGATAATGGATGTTATGTAACCCTAGAATGGAAAGGAGAAGGACATCTGCAGCCGTTCGTCGTGGGACGAGTCAGTCGAACGAACGGGCGCCGCGACGCTGGCCGTCTACTCGCCGCTGAGGAACTCGATGAGCAACCGCCCAACCAGCTCGGGCTCGTCGTGCTGGACCCAGTGCGTAGCCTCGGCGATCCGCTCGACGCGCACGTTGGGCACCCACTGTGGCAACGGCTCGGCCAGCTCGGCGCCCAGATGGCGGTCGCGCTCGCCCCAGATCACCAGCGTGCGGGTCTGGATCGGGACCAGGCTGGCCTGTGCGGCGCGCGGCGAGCGGCGCAGGGCGGCACGGTAGTAGTTGATCATCCCCGTCAACGCCCCCGGCTGTGACCATGCCTCGACATAGCGTTCGAGGTCGGCGTCGCTGAACGCCATCGGCGAGTCGGCGCGCAGCGAGCGCTTGGCGAAGGAGAAATCATCGCGCGCTATCAGCCGCTCCGGCAGCGCCGGGATCTGGAAGAAGAACATGTACCAGCTCTTGCGCAGCTGGCGCCAGGTGCGCAACCCGGCCAGCATCCGCTCTGGATGGGGCACGTTGAGGATCGACAGGCTCTCCAGCGACTCGGGATGGCGCATCGCCACCGTATAAGCCACCGCGGCGCCCCAGTCGTGTCCCACGACGTGTGCCCGCTCGACGCCGAAGTGGCCGATCAACTCGGCGATGTCCCGGGCGAGGTAATCGGTGTCGTAGAGACGCCAACCCTTGGGCTTGGCCGAGAGGTTGTAGCCGCGCATGTCAGGTGCAACGACATGGAAACCCGCCGCGGCCAGCATCGGAATCTGGTGGCGCCAGCTGAACCAGAACTCCGGAAAGCCATGCAGAAGGATGACGAGGGGCCCGCTGCCGGCCTCCACATAGTGAAGCCGCACGCCGTTGACGTCCGCGTAGCCGTCAGTGAGATCAAGGGCTTGCGCTGTCTCGGCGGGTGAGCTCATGGGCGTGCTAGGACCTCGAGTGGCTCGGTGCCAGGCCGCACGCCTAGTTCGACGCTCTCGAGCGGACGATCGCGTGCGATCTCGATGGTGCGTACCACTGCCATTGGCAGCTCATCCTATCCATCCCTCGCTCCGGGAAACAAGAATCTCAGCTCAGTGTGTAGAGGAGCGAGACCTGCGTCGAGAGTGTGCAGCCGGCCGTACTGGCCTTTTTCGCCGCGGGGCTTTTCCCGTGCTTCTTCTTGTGCTTCGTGGTTGGCTTACCTGCCGTGGGAGCGAATCCCGGAGTGGCCGTGCGCGTGCTTACCCCGTTCGTCGCTATGGACACCTCAGGCGAGCCGAAGTCGGGCTGTTCGCCGAGGTATTCCTCTTCACCCGCACACTCGATGTATCCACCGCCTTCGATCACGCTTTGAGCCGGCCCGAGCGTGGCGCCTACCTTGCCGGCAAGAAACTGAGCCTTGGTTTGGCCGTCGCTCACCGCGTCGGCCATCCCCTGGCGATAGACCACCGTTGCCGAGGCGGCGCTCGCGCTCTGTTCGATCGGCTCGGTTGCCACCCCCTGCACGCTCACCGTCCGCGGCGGAGGAACCGTGGGGGTTTCCGCGGTCGCCACACCCAACACGCCGGTGGCGATCATACCGGCCGTCGCCACCACGCTCGCCACGATCACGATCCTCATTGGTCCTCCCCATCAGGCAGACTTGTGCTCATCCACTCAAGGCTAGCGCTTCTGCGGCGCGCCCCTCGGCACACTCACCCTCCAACTGGCGTCGAGGACGCAAGCTCTCAGCAGGGTTGTGACGCGGCCCACGCCGACTCACGACACTAATCCTGCCCCTCGGCCAACTCCCGCGCACGCTCGAGGACCGCATCGATCATCGGCTCGGTCAGCTTGCCCGTGAACGTGTTCTGCTGACTTGGGTGGTAGCAGCCGATCAGCGAGTACGGCTCACCGCCCAGCTCGGCGCCGTGGCCGAAGCGTGGCCGTGGCTTGGGCAGCGACGCACCGGGGCCGGCGAACGCCGTCGTTAGGCGTAGCGCGGCATCCCAAGCGAAGGCGCCAAGGCATAGCACCACCCGCACGTTTTCCAGCAGCCGCAGCTCACGCACGCTCCAGGGCAGGCAAGTGTCGCGCTCGGCAGGCGTGGGACGGTTCGCCGGTGGCGCGCAGCGGACCGCTGCCGTGATCCACGTATCGCATAAGCGCAGGCCGTCGTCGCGGCTCTGAGACGACGGCTGATTGGCGAAGCCCGCTCGCCACAGCGCCGCGAACAGGAAGTCGCCGGAGCGATCGCCCGTGAACATGCGTCCGGTGCGGTTAGCGCCGTGCGCGGCCGGGGCGAGCCCGAGGGCGAGTATCCGGGCGGCAGGGTCGCCGAAGCCCGGGAGCGGTCGGCCCCAGTACTCCTCCTCGGCAAACGCGGCGCGGCGCTCGTGTGCCACTTCCTCCCGCCACGCCACCAACCGCGGACAGCGCCGGCAGCCGCCGATCTCCTCGGCCAGCGCCGCCAGGTCCCTCTCGTTGCCAGATGCCACAGGGCAGTAGTAGCATCGCCTGAGAGATGTCGCTGTGGATGTTGATCGTGCTGTTTGGTCTGATCAAACTCCCGCTCGCCGGGTTGATGTTGTGGATGCCCTTCCGCAACGACGAGGCGATGCGCGCGCCGAGCGCCTCTCAGGAGTCATCCCCTGACGAGGACGGTGGTAGCCACACGCTTCCCGGCGGCCCGCGAGGCCCGCACCCACGTATTCCCCTCCCCCACGCGCCGCGTCGCGGCCCGCATGGATCTCCGGCGCTCCCAGCGCCTGCTCGAGTACGCACACCCGTGCGGGCCAAGGGCGTGGGCGTGGACGTGGAGGCCGTCCGCTAGACGCCCTGCGCCCTGAGTCGGCTACTTGCTGCGACGTTTGGTGTTCTGCTTGCGCTGCCGCCGGGCGGCCTTTGCTTTCGCGCGCCGCTTGCGCATCATCGCGGCCGTGTCCTGACCTGACCCACTATTGCCCAGCAGGCCGTCGCCCGCCGGCGCCACTTTGCGCGCGTCGCGCAGGATCACATAAACGATCCCGATTATCAGCGCCGCCGCGGCTGCTCCTGAGAGGAGCAGGACCGTGCCCGAATTGGAGTTGGAGGTGGATTCGCTGGAGGCCGTTGTCGCCGTCGTCTGAGTGGGCCTCGTTTCCGTTTCCGGTTGCCCTCCGGTCAGTTCGCTGAGCGCGCTTCCCCCGCCGAGCGAGGCGGACATCGCCGCTGGGGCACAGACGCCGGTGAGAGCCAGCAGCAGGAGCACCGTGCACAGACCGCATAGCGATGCAAGGCGATGGCTGGGCAACAGAACGACGCGACGGCTCGACACGCCGGCGAGCATATCGCCTGTGAGGGTTAGGACCGGCCGCTCGGGCTCCCCAACGCCGAGCGCCGTGCCCCGCCTCAGAGACGCACCCGCGCCGGGGGGCCGGCAAACCGTAGAATGCCGCCCGATGGCTCCCAAACAACGTCAGGTCAGGATGGAGCAGCGCGGGGCCTTCGATCAAATCCAGGCGCTCGAGCAGCGCACTGACGAGGAGCTCGAGGCCGAGACCAAATACAAGTCGGCCGCGATGGCGATCCTCGGCGCGCGCGCCTCCGAGCGCTTCGACGCGGAGAGCGCACGCGGTTATTTCCAGCGGGCGATCGCCGCCGCTCGCCCGCAGGAGCGGATGCAGATCCGTCGCATGGCCGACGCGTCGCTGGCGCTCGCCGAACGCCGCGCCGGTGATCTGAAGGACGCCGTCGAGCGCCTCGGCCAGACGCCGCCCAGCGGTCGGCAGATGCTCGCGCTGCGCGCGATGGGCTTACTGATCCCCCCCGGCTCCGCCGGCATGCTCGCGCGCGTGCGCGGCATCCTCCTGATCATCGCGTTGATCATCGTGCTGCTCGCCATTGGCCTGGGGATCGTCGAGCTGGTCTCGCTGCCCTTCGGTGGGCTCGGGCTCGCGCCCGGCATCCTGCTCGGGCTGTTCGTCGTGATCGCCGTCCTCGGTGTAGTCGCTGCAATCGGCCGGCGCCGCCGCGACCGCGCCAAGGCGGCCGCACGCGAGCCTTCATAGAGCCCAGTTTAAAACAGGGTTCCTGGGCCTCAATAGGCTTGGATGATGCCGCCCGTCGAGCCCATCCGCCTGATCGTCAACCCTTCGGCCGGGGGCGGGCGCGCGGGACGTGTGGCGCCTGGCGTGGTGGAGGCACTGCGCAACCATGGCCTCACGGTGCGCCGCGAGGACACCCGTGACCTCGATCACGCGCGCGAGCTCGCGCTGGCGGCGGCGCGCGGCGGCGAGCTCGCGGTGACACTCGGCGGCGACGGGCTGGCCGGGGCCGTCGCCGATGCGCTGCGCACCGTGCCCGGCTCGATCCTCGGCGTGCTGCCGGGCGGACGCGGCAACGACCTGGCGCGCGTGCTGGGCATCGGGCAGAACCCGGTCGCGGCGTGCGCGGTGATCGCCGGCGGGGTGCCGCGCGAGCTCGACCTCGGCCTCGTCGGCGAGCGCACCTTCGTGGGTATCGCAAGCTGCGGCTTCGATTCTGACGCCAACCGGATCGCCAACGAGGCGCCCTCGTGGCCCGGCAACCTCGTCTACGCCTACGGCGCCCTCCGCGCATTGGTCGCGTGGCGCCCGGCGCGCTTCGAGCTCGTGCTCGACGGTCAGCGGCACACGTTCACCGGCTACAGCGTCGGCGCCGCCAACTCGAAGGCCTACGGCGGCGGCATGTACGCGGCACCCGACGCGCTGCTCGACGACGGCCTGCTCGACGTCCCATACTGCGAGCAGATCTCCAAGCTGCGCTTTCTCACGAGGATTCTACCGAAGGTCTTCAAGGGCACACACGTGCGTGAGCCGTCCGTGCACGTGCTCCGCGGCCGCGAGCTCGAGATCGCCGCCGACCGACCCTTCACGCTGTACGCCGACGGCGACCCGATCGGCGAGCTGCCGCTGCGCGTGAGCGTGCTGCCCGCCGCGGTGCGGGTGCTAGTCCCGACCGACAGCCCGTTGGGGAGCACACCCTGAGCGGCCCATTCGCTCCGAAGCTTGCCCTCGCCCGAGCGGCGGGTGCGCTCTCGCGCCTCGGCGGCGGCGGCGCCACGAGCGTACCCGGGAAGGTGCTGATGCGCCTCGAGCCCAACGCGATCGCCGTGCTCGGCTCCCGCCTGACGCGCGGCAACGTGCTTATCTCTGCCACCAACGGCAAGACCACGACGGCCGCGATGGCCGCCGCGATCCTCGAGCGGGAGGGGGTGCGACTCGTGCACAACCGCGCCGGCGCCAACATGGCCGGCGGGATCGCCTCGACGCTGCTCGCCGCCGCGCATGGCCGCGAAGCGATCGACGGCGAGCTCGGACTGTTCGAGGTCGACGAGTTCTGGCTGGGCCAGCTCGCCGCGCAGTTGCGTCCCCGCGCGATCCTGCTTGGCAACCTCTTCCGCGACCAGCTCGACCGCTACGGTGAGCTCGAGACGATCGCCGAGCGCTGGTCGCAGACGCTCGAGCAGGCCCCCGCAAATCACGCACGGCTGGTGCTGAACGCCGACGACCCGATGGTTGCCGACCTCGGCAGGGCGCGCCAGGCCGGCGATCCAGCACTCTACTACGGCATCGAGGATGACTCCCTCGCCCTGGCGAGCATGTCGCACGCCGCCGATGCCAAGCACTGCCGTCGCTGTGGCGCACCCTATGTGTTCGACGCCATCTATCTCGGTCACCTCGGCCACTACCACTGTCCGGCGTGCGGTCAGACCAGGCCCACACCGGAGGTGAGCGCGACCGATGTCGTTCTCCACGGGGTGCGCAGCGCCCACTTCACGCTGCGCACCCCGGCCGGCCAGGCTCCGGTCGAGCTGTCGCTCCCCGGCCTGTACAACGTCTACAACGCGCTTGGCGCCGCGGCGCTCGCGACCGCGCTCGATATCCCGCTGGCGGACATCGTCGCGGGCCTGCAGGACACCCGGCCCGCCTTCGGTCGCGCCGAGACGGCGAGCGTGTCCGGGCGGCCGCTGCGGATCATGCTTGTCAAGAACCCGGCCGGGGCCAACGAGGTCCTGCGAACGCTGGCTCTCGAGCCTGGCAGCCACGACCTGCTCGGTGTGCTCAACGACAACACAGCCGACGGACGTGATGTCTCCTGGATCTGGGATGCCGACTTCGAGCTGCTCGCCGGTCGCGTTCGCCGTGTGACCTGTGCCGGCACGCGCGCTCCCGAGCTGGCGGTGCGCATGAAGTACGCGGGGGTCGACCCGGACTCGATCTCGGTCTTCGACGATCTGGCGCAGGCGCTCGACCACGCCGCCGCGGATCGTCCCCAGTCCGACGTGCAAGCGCAAGCTCCGCTGTATGCGATACCCACATACACCGCGATGCTCGCGCTGCGCGAGCTGCTAGTGGCGCGCGGCGAGGCGAGCAGCTCATGGTCGTGAGCTCGACCGAGATCATCTGGCATGCCCTCGAGTGTGGCTCCTACCGCGCCGACCTGCCGTTGTGGCGAGAGCTTGCCGGAGCTCAGGATGGTCCGATCCTCGACGTTGGCGCGGGCACGGGCCGGGTGACCCTCGACCTCGTCTGTGCGGGCCATAGCGTGACCGCGCTCGACCTCGATCCCGATCTGCTCGGGGCACTGCGAGAGCGCAGGGGCGGACTGCAGGTGGAGACCGTCTGCGCCGATGCGTGCTCCTTCGATCTAGAGCAGCGCGATTTTGCCCTGTGTCTCGTTCCGATGCAGACCGTCCAGCTGCTGGGCGGCTCAGCCGAGCGAGTCGCATTCCTGCGTAGTGCCCGCGCCCACCTGCGCCCGGGAGGCGTCCTCGCCTGCGCGATCGTCACCGTCCTCGAGCCGTTCGACTGTGCGAGCGGCGATATCGGGCCAACCCCTGAGACCGCACGTGTGGGCGACGCCCTCTACGTCAGCCGGGCAACGCGAGTCGACACGCGCGGGCGGAACTTCATCATCGAGCGCGAGCGGCGGATCGTCCCACTCGAGGAGGGTGGGCCGGATGAGGTGTCGAGGAATCTTCGCGCGCTCAGCGGGTATGCGACCCACAAGCCTGTGGTCGAGCACAACGTAGTGGAGCTCGACCGGGTCAGCGCGGGGGAGCTCGAGCGCGAGGCGACCACGTCAGGGTTACGCCCCGAGCCTGCCCGCGAGATCCCGTCCACCGATGACCACGTGGGCAGCACGGTGGTGATCCTCCGTGCCTGACGCTCTAACCGCCGAGGGCGTCGGCCCGCGCGCGCTTCGCGTCTGCGCGCTGTATCCAGACCTGATGAATATCTACGCCGATCGCGGCAACCTGCTCGTGCTCGAACGGCGTTGCGCCTGGCGCGGGATCGACTTCCAGCTTGCAGCGAGCGGGCTCGGTGAACCGCTTCACTCCGACGCCCACGACTTCTTCTATCTCGGGGGCGGTCAGGACCGCGATCAACGCCTGTGCGCGGAGGACCTGATCGAGACCAAGCGCGATTCCCTGCACGCCGCCGCCGCTACAGGCGCGGTCATTCTCGGCGTCTGTGGCGGATATCAGCTGCTCGGGCACTCCTACGCGCTCGGTAGCGAGGAGATCCCCGGGGTGGGGCTGCTCGATGTCCACACGGTCCGCGATCCCGGCCCGCGCCTGATCGGGAACGTCGCGATCGAGGTCTCACTTGACGATGGCGGCGATGGCCCCGTAGGTGTCCTTGCCGGCTTTGAGAACCACGGTGGGCGCACCCACCTCGGCGTGGGTGCGCACGCGCTGGGGCGAGTGTTGAAGGGCCACGGCAACGACGGCCGCAGCGGCCTCGAGGGTGCAAGGCACGGCAACACGATCGGCACATACCTGCATGGACCGCTGCTGCCCAAGAACGTGTGGTTCGCCGACTGGTTGATCGCGGCCGCTCTTCGCATCGATCCGTCGGAGCTGGTGCCGCTCGACGATGCCTTTGAGCTCAAGGCGCACCTGAGCGCACGACGCGCCGCGGGCGTCTGACGCGGGCGCGGCTCCAATCGCTCGTAAATTCGATGATTGCCGGCGCCGGAGCACGTGGTGGCCCATACGATCATCCGCGTGGAGCTATCTGAGTACCAGCGCCTGTCGCGAAGCACCGCACAGTACCCGCGCAATGAGGCGCTCACCTATCCATCGCTCGGGTTAGCCGGTGAGGCGGGAGAGTTCGCCGATCATGCGAAGAAGGTGATTCGCGACGATGGCGGTGAAGTCACGACCGGTCGGCGTGAAGCTATGGCCAAGGAGCTCGGAGATGTGCTCTGGTATGTGGCCCAGTTGGCGAGCGAGCTGGAGCTCGACCTCGACGAGATCGCGCAGACGAACCTCGACAAGCTGCTTTCACGTCAGCGGCGCGGGGTCTTATCCGGTAGCGGCGACGACCGCTAGGATGCCACAGCGAAGCGGGCAAACCGCTCGGCCATACGCGCTGGCACCAACGCGCGCACCCTCACGCCCTCGGGCGTATCCCTGCGGCTGACTTCGCCCGCGACCTCGTGCAGCTCGGCCAAGCTCCCGCCGTCCGCGTACGGGACCAGCAGCTCAACTGGGCGCAGCATGTGCAGCAGCTCGCGCTCGATCCGCGATCTCAGCTTGTCGAGTCCTTCCCCTGTCGTGCCGCTGACCAATACCGCTTCCGGGTGGCTCAGTTGCAGCTCATCTCGCGCCGCCTCATCCAGTAGATCGACCTTGTTCAGCACCAGCAGTCGAGGCTTCTCGCCAGCGCCGATCTCCTCCAGCGTCTCCTCCACGGCGTGCCTCATCGCCGCCACCTGAGCCTCTTCCACGGATCCGTCCAGTACGTGCAACAGCAGATCGGCGCGGCGCGTCTCCTCGAGCGTCGCCCCGAAGGCGTCGACCAACTGGTGGGGTAGCTTGCTGATGAAGCCGACCGTGTCCGTCAGCAGGTAGGGCCTGCCGGCCAGGAGCAGCGTGCGGGTGGTCGGGTCGAGCGTGTGGAACAAGCGGTCGCGCACCTCCACCGCGGCGCCGGTGAGCGCGTTCAGCAGCGTCGACTTGCCCGCGTTCGTATACCCGGCAAGGGCGATCGTCGGCAGCGCCGCACGCTCGCGCTCGGCGCGCTGTACCGCGCGTGTGCCCTTCACATGCTCGAGCCGGCGGCGAAGCGTTGCGATCCTGTCTCGTGCCAGGCGGCGATCGGTCTCGATCTGCGTCTCCCCCGGGCCCCTCGTGCCGATCCCGCCGCCCAACCGCTCGAGGTGGGTCCACAGCCCGCGCATGCGCGCGAGGTTGTACTCCAGCTGAGCGAGCTCGACCTGCAGCTTGCCCTCCGCGCTGCCCGCGTGCGCGGCGAAGATGTCGAGGATCACCGTCGTGCGGTCGACCACCGGCAGGCCCAGCGCCTCCTCCAGGTTGCGCTCCTGGCGCGCCGTCAGCTCGTCGTCGCAGGCGATCACGTTCGCATCGCATGCCTGCGCGGCGGCCTTCGCCTCGGTCACCTTCCCCGGACCTAGATATGTATTCGGATGCGGTTGCTCGCGGCGCTGGACCATCTCCCCGACCACCGCCACCCCGGCGGTGCGCAGCAGCTCTGAAAGCTCGTCGAGGTCGTCATCCCCATCCGGCAGCGCCGCGATACAGAAGGCGCGCTGGCGCGCGCGCTGGGTTTGCTCCATCTACATCCAGTTTAGAACTAAGACCCCAGCTTCCCCAGGCGATCGACCGCCTCCAGCAGCCGATCGTCCGGCGTGGTGAGCGAAATGCGGAACCAGCCCTCCCCCGCCGGGCCGTAGATCGCGCCGGGCGAGAGCACGACCGCCGCCCGCTCGAGCACGTGCTCGCAGTACGCCGCCGAGCTCTGAAAGCCCTCGGGCACCGGGGCCCATACGTAGATTGTGCCGCGCGGCGGGTGCACGTCGACGCCGATCCTGTGCAGCGCGTCGCAGACGAGATCGCGGCGACGCAGGTACAGCTCGTTCATCGAGGCAACCTCCGCATCCGCGTCGGGTGAGAGCGCGGCGACACCCGCGAGCTGCACCGCCTCGAACAGTCCCGAGTCGATGTTCGTCTTCAAGCGCCAGTAGATCTCGAGCGCCTCAGCATTTCCGACCACGACCGCGCAGCGCCAGCCGGTCATGTTGTAGCCCTTCGACAGCGAGAAAACCTCGATCCCGACCTCCTTCGCCCCGGGCGTGGCGAGGAACGAAGGTGCGCGATAGCCGTCGAACACGATCTCCGAATACGCGTTGTCGTGGACCACGAGGATCTCGTATGCGCGCGCGAACTCCACCACGCGCTCGAAGAATCCCTCCGGAACTACCGCGCCCGTCGGGTTGTTCGGGTAGTTCAGGTACATCAGCTTTGCCTTCTTCGCCACGTCCTCGTCGATCGCGCCGAGATCCGGGACGAAGCCCCGCTCGGGCTCCAGCGCCATCAACATGGGCTCCGCGCCCGCCAGCCACGGGCCGGCGGTGTAGACGGGATAGCCCGGGTCGGCGGCGAGCGCGTAATCGCCGGGGTCTAAGAACGCGAGGTTGAGGTTGAAGATCGCCTCCTTCGCGCCGATCGCCGGGATGATCTCCCGCTCGGGGTCGAGCTCGACATCGAAACGGCGTTCGTAGAAATCGCTCACCGCTTCTCTGAAGTCCGCGCGCCCACGGTTGGTCGGGTATTTGTGCGTCTCCGGCTCGGTCACGGCCTCCTGCATCGCCTCCACCACCAGCGGCGAGGTCGGCCGGTCGGGGTCGCCGATCCCGAGGCTGATCACGTCCACCCCTGCCTCGCGCTTGGCGGCGATCTTGCGCTCCAGCTCGGCGAACGCGTACGGCGGGATGCGCTCGAGGCGCTTACTCGGTCTCATGCAGCTCCTTTTCGAACTCCTTGCTCAAACGACCCTCGAACACGGGTCTTGCCCAGCCTGTCAGATTCACGCTCAGGTCCTCACCGACCTCAACCTCCAGCTCGCCACCGTCCAGCAGCACCGTCACGCGCTCGGGGGCCGCAATCTTGCCATCGGCGTCGAGCAGATGGGCAACCGCCGCTCCGGTCGCGCCCGTACCGGAGGACAGCGTCTCCCCCACCCCGCGCTCGAAGATGCGCGCTCTGATTCGAGCCCGCCCGCCCGCCTCAGACGTTGGGTCTGGCGTCTCGATCTCGGTGTACCAGGAGACGTTAGTGCGGTTGGGGAACTGTTCGTTGCCTTCGATCGACGGGCCGATCGCTCCCAAGTCGAGCGTAGCCAGTCCGGCCTCGGACTCGACGTAGATTGCGCACTGGGGGTTGCCGATCGACACGTGCTGGAAGCTCAAGGTGGCCACCTCGGGGTTATCGATGGGCAGCTCCCCGTGACCGTCGGGCGGCCCGCCGGGGAAATCCTTGGAGGTGAGGCTCGCGCGACCCATATCCACGCGGCATGTATCCGGTCCTGTGATCTTCGGGCGGATCTCGCCGGCAGCAGTATGGATCGAGAACTCGTCCCTGTCGGTCCAGTGACGGCGCAGGTACATGATCGCCTCGCGTGTGCCGTTACCCGACAGCTCAGCCTCCGTACCATCGGGGTTGAAGATCCTCAGGTCGGCCACATTCGCCGGGTCCTTCGGTCGGGACAGCTCGAGCACGCCGTCGGCAAACACTCCAAAATGGCCCTCGCAGAGCTTTCTCACCCGCGCCGGCGTGAGCGCGAAGGGCAGCTCGTCGTGCTCGACGATCAGGTAGTCGTTGCCCAGCGCCTGCCACTTCTCGAATCTCATCTTGCGCCGGAGTCTAGGTGTAGCGACCCGATGATCTCCCCAGCCACCGCGGCCGGGTCGCAGTCGGTGACGTCGATCACGCGCACGCCCGCGAGCTTCTTCATCCAGGTCAGTTGGCGCTTGGCGTAGTTGCGCGTGCGCCGCTTCATCGCCTCCACGTCCCCGCTCAACAGCTCCTCGAAACCGAGCGCCTTGCGCGCGGTCGCAGACGCGCCAGCCGCGTGTGCCCGGTGCACCTCCTCGGCGACCCCCGCCGCGAGCATCGCCTCGACGCGCGCGTCAATCCGCGTATATAACGCCTCGCGCTCCATCGTCAGCCCGGCGAGCACGGTCGGGCGTCGCACCTCAGCCGTCCATAGCTGCGACGGGCCCTCCGGTGGCTCCAAGTCGCCGGTATCGAGCAGCTCGAGCGCACGCACCACCCGCTGGCGGTCATTCGGGTCGATCCCCTCCGCTGCCCACGCGGCACGGCGTGCGAGCTGGGTGTGCAAGGCCGGCGCCCCGTGTCGCTCTAGCTCTGCGGTCCAGCGCTCGCGTGCGCCTGCGGGTGCGGGAGGGCGCAGATTCAGGTCGGTCAGCGCGGCGCGCAGGTACAGTCCGGTGCCGCCGACGACCAGTGGACGCCGCCCGGCCTCGAGTACCCCGTCGATCTCGGCATGCGCCAGCTCGGCGTACTGCCCCACGCTGAACGTCGCGTCGAGCGGTAGAAACGACACGAGGCGATGCTCGAGCTTGGCCTGCTCTGCCGGTGAAGCCACCCCGGTGAGTGTCTCGAGGCCCTCGTACACCTGGAGCGCGTCGGCCGATACCGCGACAGGACTTGCCTCGCCATGATCAGTCAGCTGCTCGGCGAGTGCGATCGCGACATCCGTCTTGCCCACGCCGGTGGGACCGAACAGCGCGATGATCTGCATTCTCGTAGGCTCGCAGCTAATGCAGATCTCCGGTTCCACCGTCCTTATCACCGGCGCCACCGGCGGTCTCGGTCACGCGCTTGCCCGGGCGTTGAGCGCGCGCGGCGGCAAGCTGATCATCACGGGGCGGCGCGTAGACGTGCTCGACGAGCTCGCCACGGAGCTTGGCGCGCGCGCGCTGGCCGTTGACCTCGGCGACCCGGCCGAGGTCGATCGCCTCGCGCGGGAGGCCGGGGAGGTTGACATCTTGGTGGCGAACGCCGGGCTGCAGGCGGCCGGACGCCTGGAGACGTTTACGATGCAGGAGATCGACCGTGCGCTCGACGTCAACCTGCGCGCACCGATCGCTCTGACACACGCGCTGTCCCCCGCGATGGTGGCGCGCGGCGGCGGACATCTGCTGTTCATCTCCTCGCTGAACGGCAAGGCCGCGACGCCACAGACCACGATCTATAACGCGACGAAGTTCGGGCTGCGCGGCTTTGCGCTCGGGCTGCGCCCGGACCTGCGTTCGAGCGGGGTCGGGGTCTCGGTCATCTGTCCCGGCTTCATCCGCGACGCCGGCATGTTCGCCGACACCGGGGCGAAGCTCCCGCGGGGCGTGGGCACGCGCACACCCGAGGATGTCGCCCGCGCGGTCGTACGGGCGATCGAGCGCAATCGCGCCGAGGTCGACGTGGCGCCGCTTGCGTTGCGGGTCGGCACGCTGTTCGCGGGCGCCGCACCGGAGATCGCCGCCGCCTTTACTCGTAAGACCGGCAACGACAAGCTGGCAGACACGATCGCCAGCGGCAATCGCCATAAACACTGAGCTTCAGAAGAGTCTCTCCTGCCGTGAGCCGTGTGACTCGGATGCGCCGCTCGGCGTCAGCTTGACCGGAGATTCCAGGCGCCTGGGAACGCCTCGCGGAGATCGAGTGCCGCGCCGGCGCACCAGGCTCGACAGGCGCTCGCGTTCCTCACGGGGCGCATAGGCGCCGCGGCGGTACAGCTCCTCATACCGCGGGACGAGGTCGGGACGCTGGGTGCGCAGCCAGTCCATGAAGATGCCCTTCACCTCCCCGCGCAGGTGCAACGCCACGCCGCCGATGCTCGTAGCGCCCGCCGCGGTCGCCAGCTCCAACAGCGGCTCGATCTGATGCGGGGCGTCGTTTATACCCGGCATCAGCGGGGCGATCAGCACGCCCGTGGGGATCCCGGCGCGATTGAGCTCAGCCACCGCCTCCAGACGGGCACGCGGGTTGGGTGTGTGCGGCTCGGTCGCACGCCAGGCCTGCTCATCCAGCGTGGGGATCGACAGGCAGGCGCTCATGCTCGCCCGCTCGGCGATCTGCAGCATCAGCGGCAGGTCGCGCAGCAAGAGCGGTGACTTGGTAAGCACCGAGCAGGGATTCGCGAAATCCCGCATCGCCTCCCAGATGCCCTGCATCAATTTGTATCTCCCCTCCACCCATTGATACGGGTCGGTGTTTGTCCCCAGCGCCACGTGCTCGTGCTTCCAAGAGGGCTTTGCCAGCTCGACTCTCAGTACCTCGGGCGCGTTCACCTTGACGACGATCTCCCGCTCGAAGTCCCGTCCGGCATCGAAATCGAGGTACTTGTGGGTGGGGCGAGCGAAGCAGTAAACGCAGGCGTGCGTACAGCCCCGATAAACGTTGATCGTCCAGCGGAACGGCATCTGGGATTTTCCGGGTACGCGGTTGAGGACCGACTTGGCGCGGACCTCGTAGAAGTTGGTTTCCAGCGCCTCGGGCGCATCGAAGCGGCGCACCACGGCTTCGTCGCGATAGCCCGGCAAACGCCGCTGCTCCTCGTCTCCCAAGCTCAGGTTGCTCCAGCGCACGAACGTATGTTCGCATAGCCGCAGGACGGCCCCCATCTGTCTCGGACCCGCTTACACACCTCCTACAAACATCTATGGGTGCGCTTACGCCACCGTAGGGGTCTCCTTAGGGCGGGCGCACAGGATGGTTGACATCACAACCGACCCAGGAGGTCTGATCGCATGAATACGTCAAAGCTACTCGGTGCCACGATGGTCGCCGGCGCGCTCGCTACGGGAGGCGCCGCTGCGGGCATCGCCGGTGCGGCGGCTGCCCCCACCCCGTCGAGCTCAGCCACCACCACCCAATCGACCACACCCACGACATCCACCCCGGCCACCCCCACGACTCCGGCCCCTGCGCAGAAATCGGGCACGCCGTCGAAATCGGGGTCACCCGGTAAAAATCCCTGCCCAAATATGGGATCGGGCTCAAAATCGGGCTCTGGCTCAGAATCTGGTTCCAATTCAGGTTCCAGCGATCAGGGCTCCCAGCCACCTGGGGCGACCTCCCTGTAGCTGCGCCGTGGTGTCGGAGCTGTCACCAGGTAACCGAGCGCGGGCCATGCCATTGCCCGGGCTGTCTAGGGCATGTCATCAGGGTTAGGCGCGCCGCGGGGAAGTGCTCACGCGGCGCGGAAGATCCCTCAACCCACCACCGCCCGCGCGGCCAGGCGCTCTTCCCCTGAGAGCGTCTGGCTGGTCGCGGCGGCGATCTGTACGTCGGTGAGCTCGCCCGCCACGGCGAGGCCCGTGAAGTTGACGGCCTTGTTGTGACGGGTGCGACCGCGCAGACGCTCGGGATCGGTGCGGGAAGGACCTTCGACCAGGACCTCGACCGTGCGCCCGACGAACCGCTGGGCGCGTTCGCGCGCGCGGCGCTGCACCACCTCGAGTAGACGCTCCATCCGCTCGACCTTGACCGGGTGGGGAACGAGGCCCTCCGTCAGCTCTGCCGCTTCGGTGCCGCGTCGGGGGGAGAAGATGAACGTGAAGGCGCTGTCATAGCCGACCTGCTCTGCCACTTCGAGCGTCTCGGCGAAGTCCGCCTCGGTCTCCCCCGGGAACCCGACGATGATGTCGCTCGTGAGCGATGCGTCGGGTACGTGCTCGCGAATCAACGCCACCCGGTCCAAATAACGCCCGCGGTCGTACGTGCGGCGCATCGCCTTCAGGATCCGCGAGGAGCCGGACTGGAGCGGCAGGTGGATGTGCTCGCAGACACTGGAAAGCTCAGCATGCGCGCGAACGACGTCCTCGCGCATGTCCTTCGGGTGCGGGCTCGTGTAGCGAATGCGGTCGATCCCGTCGATCTCGTCCACGGCCGCCAGCAACCCAGCGAATGATGGACGCCCACCCACCCGATGCCCGGCGGAGCGCAGGTCGCGCCCGTAGGAGTTGACGTTCTGCCCTAGTAAAGTGACCTCGCGCACGCCGTCGGCGACCATCGAGCGGACCTCGGCGACCAGCTCGTCCTGGGGCCTGCTGACCTCGCGGCCGCGAGTAGAAGGAACCACACAATACGAGCAGGCGCAGTTGCAGCCGACGGAGATCTGCAGCCAGCCCTGAAACTGGCGTGCACGCCGTGCGGGCAAATGGCCGGTGAAACCCTCGAACTCGAAGTAACCCTGGGCTGTCAATGAGTCGCTCGTGAGGAACTCGGCGAGCTTGTGCACCTGCCCGGGGCCGAAGGCGACGTCGACGAACGGAAAGCGCTCGAACACCTCCTCCTTGACCGACTGCGCCCAGCAGCCGCCGACGCCGACGATCCGCTCGGGCTGTTCGCGCTTCAGGCGCTTGGCCTCGCCCAGATGGGCGATAAAGCGGCTGTCAGCGGTCTCGCGGATCGAGCACGTGTTGAACAGGATCAAGTCGGCCTCGCCGCGCTCCGGCGCCTCTGAGTAGCCGAGCGACTCGAGCATCCCCTTCATGCGCTCGGAATCGTGCTCGTTCATCTGGCAGCCGAACGTAGTCAGGTGATAGCGCTTCATATGGTCACAGGGTAGCCGCGGCGACCGCCCTGTGTCAGACGGAGCGCAACCCCGCGGACTCAGCGAAGCGCGACTCAGGCAGCCGCTACGGCCGCGATGGGTTCACTTGCGATCGGCGGGGGGATGTCCTTGTCGCGCTCGATCGGCGTGACGAGGTCTTTGCCGATGCCGAGCGCCGCGTAGATCTTCTCCTCGATCTCCTTGGCCATCGCCGGGTGCTCATCCAGGTATGCCTTGGCGTTGCCGCGGCCCTGGCCCAAGCGCTCGTCCTTGTAAGAGAAGAACGAGCCGGACTTCGACACGATCTTGTGCTCGAGACCCAGGTCGAGCAGGCAGCCCGACGTCGAGATCCCCTTACCGAACTCGATATCGAACTCCGCCTGACGGAAGGGAGCGGCAACCTTGTTCTTCACGACCTTCACACGCACACGGTTGCCGACTGCCTCGGTGCCATCCTTGAGCGTCTCGATGCGGCGGATGTCCAAGCGCTGGGAGGCGTAGAACTTCAGCGCCCTACCACCCGGCTGAGTCTCGGGCGAACCGTACATCACGCCGACCTTTTCGCGGATCTGGTTCGTGAGGATGCAAAGCGTTTGAGTGCGGTTCAGGTTCCCCGCGAGCTTACGCATCGCCTGAGACATCATCCGCGCCTGCGACCCGACCGTCTGGTCACCCATCTGCCCCTCGAGCTCGACTTTTGGGGTGAGCGCGGCAACCGAGTCGATCGCGACCACATCGACCGCGCCGGAGCGCACGAGCATGTCGGCGATCTCCAGCGCCTGCTCGCCGTAGTCGGGCTGGGAGACCAGCAGCTCGTCGATATCGACCCCGATCTCTTGCGCATAGAGAGGGTCCATCGCGTGCTCGGCGTCGATGAACGCACACACACCTCCGAGCTTCTGCGCCTCGGCGAGCACGTGATAGATCAGTGTCGTCTTACCGGAGGACTCCGGCCCGAAGACCTCGACGATACGCCCACGGGGCACCCCGCCGATCCCGAGTGCCAGGTCGAGCGACAGCGCACCTGTGGGAATCACATCGCAGCGCACCTGCGCGCCCTCGTCGCCCATCCGCATAACCGAGCCCTTGCCGAACTCGCGCTCGATCTGCATGAGCGCGCCCTGAAGGGCAGCGTCGCGTGCCTTGGCGGCCTTCTCCTGGTCGGTTACGGGCATGGTCTTACTCCTCAGTTCGGGATGGATCGCAGCTCGGGATGGATCGAAAAAGCTAGAGCTTGCTTCGGACGGAACGTCTGTTCGCCCCAGCTTGGGAGGAGCGCGGGCATGCCTGCGCTCCCAAACAGCTGTGCTTGTGTGCCTACAGCGGGGCGAGCGTACGTGCGGCGAGCGTCTCGTAGGCGGCGCCCGCGGGCGATAGCCAGGAGCGGTAGAGGACGATTGACGCGGGCGCGAAGGACAGTCGTGGTGTCGGCGGCAGCAAACGCTCGCCGGCCGGTCTGCGATCGGTCAGCCTGCGACTGGCGGCATCATTACGCATGCGCGCGAGCGTGATGTGCGCGCGAAAGCGCCGCTGGCGTTCTTCCGCAAAGCCGCAGGCTTGCGCGAGCGCATCGAGCAGTCCGCTGTGCAACGCGGCCAGGCTCCCCTCGAGGTCGTCGCGCACCTCCACGGCCAGCGCGCGCGGGCGGCGCGGGGGCAGCCATACCGGCGCGCCGATCTCGAGCTCCCCGACCGGCTCAGCGCACGCGGCGAGGGCGTCCTCGATCGCCGCGACCTCCGCGATCGAGCGATCACCGAGGAAGCACAGCGTGAGGTGCAGCAGCTCGGGGTCGAGCAGGCGCACGGGCGAGCCACCTCCGTGGGCGCCCATTCCCTTCATCGCCACGCTGGCCCACGCGGTCAGCTCATCGCACACCTCAGCGGGTGGATCGATCGCGACAAACAGGCGGGCGGTGGCTCTTCTGCTCACCCTCCGTCAGGCTAGCGAATGAGAGCGCGGCGGATTAGGTGCATAGCCACCGTCGTCGCGCGGTCGCGTATGTCTGTCCTCGCGCCCGGCAGGTTGACCGAACGCGTCAGATGCTCTTCGTCGGCCGTTGCGACGCTCAGCCACACGAGTCCCACCGGCTTCTCCTCGCTGCCTCCTCCCGGGCCGGCGATCCCCGTGATACCCACCCCTACGTCTGCGTCCAGGCGAGTCCTCGCCCCGCTGGCCAGTGCATCCGCGACCTCCGCTGAGACGGCGCCGTGCTGCTCGATCAACTCGGCGGCCACGCCCGCCTGCGAGATCTTCGCCTCGTTGGAGTACACGACGACCCCACCCTTCACATACTCAGAAGCCCCCGGCGGCTCCGTCAGTCGTGCCGCCAGCAGCCCGCCCGTGCAGGACTCGGCTGTGGCGATGGTCTGGGGCGGGCGGGATCCGTCTCCTCGTAACAGCGCCGCGACCTGGTCGTCGACCGTGCTGCCGTCGTCAGAAAACAGTGTGTCCGCGTGCCGATCTCTCACGACTTTCTCGAACGCCTCATATACCCCCTCAGCGTCCGGCTCGTACCGGGCCACGACCTCGACCTCACCCCGTTTCAGGCAAGTCGTGACCTCGAGCTTCCCAAGCTCGACCCCATCGCGCTCCGCCCTCCTCAGTGTCTCGGCGATCTCCGACTCTGGAATCCCGAACAGCCGCAACATCCGCTGGCGGTACTCAGTCGCTCCTGTGATCGCCTCACACAGCGCCTGCGTCCGTACCGCCTGTGCCCACATCGGCTGCAGCTCGCGTGGAGGCCCCGGCAGCACAACCACAGTTGGTCCTGTTGTGCGCTCAGCTGGCGGTACGAGGAGTCCCGGCGCGGTCCCCACCGGCTCCAGCACCGTCGCTCCCTGCGGGATCGTCGCCTGTTTACGCGTGCCTGTCGCCATCGCCTCCTTGTCGAGGTCCGGCCAACGCTCAGCGAGCGGACGCACGATCTCCGCGATCCTCGCCTCTAATGCCTTATCCACGACCATCTCACGACCCTGAAAGCCACCCACAACCTTCGCCGTCAGATCGTCCGCGGTTGGGCCAAGGCCCCCGCTGGTGAGGACTAGGTTCATCCTCTCCTCGGCCAGGAACTGAAGCGCTGCCACCATGTCCCCCGGCCGGTCGCCCACGATCGTCACATACGCCAGATCTACTCCCAGCTCGCGTAGCCGCTCGGCCAGCCACGGGCCGTTGCGGTCCGTCACCCTGCCCGTGAGCACCTCGGTGCCCGTCACGACTATCCCAGCACGAGGAGGAGCGCTCGAGCCGGCATCCGGCCGGCTCTGCTGACTCGAATGGTCGCCCTCCCGGCGCCCTTGTGAGGGACTGACGTCCCTCATTTGCAGGTCGGCAACTGGCCTGCCGGCAGCGGCTGGCGACCCCTGGCCTTGGTGATCGAGTAACCGATTGCTTCGCTTGAAGGCGGTACGGTCCTCGCCTTCCCGTCCACGAACATCGTCACCGAGCTGTTTCCCAGCGTGATCTCAAAGCGCTTCGAGTGATAGGTGGGCGTGCTCGTGCCGGGCTGCAGTTCCGTCCCGGGAATCACTTTGCGCCCGTTGTCGCCAATCAAACACACGTACACCGCCGCGGTGGGCTTGAGCGACAGCGCGACGAATGTCGAGGAAGTCAACGTGCTGTGATGCAGCGGTATCCCGGCTGCGGGGTGATGGTGGTGGACGCCCCGTGTGGCTGTGGAGTGTGCGGAAGTCGTGCCCGCGTGTTTGGGTGAGCCACCCCCGGACACCAACAGCACGATCAGTAGGACAATCAGCAACGTCACGCCGCCCACCGCCACCATGTACCCGCGTGAGGGCCCAGTCCCCGGCACTCGCGCCCGCGCCCGCGTGTGTTGAGATGTCGCGACGATCGGCTCGAGCGCCGCCTCGCTCAGACGCTCATGGTGCAGTCGGTATTCCTCTACGAGTGCCTTCCCGTCCAACCCCAACGCCTGCGCGTATGTCCGCAGGAAGCTCTTCACGAACGTCGGTCCCGGCAACAGGCTCCACTCTTCGTTCTCCAACGCGCGCAGATACTTGGCCCGGATCTTTGTCTGGGCCTCGATCTCTGAGACGTCGATGCGGGCGTGCATACGCGCCTCGCGTAGCGTTGCTCCGATATCCGGCATATCTGCCAGAAGGCTAGTGGTTAAGGCGCTTTATCACTGTTGTGCACGCGCACATGCGCGAGCGGCGCAGCGCGTCCTACGCACGCAGCGATTACTCCGTGCCCGCTTGAACCTTCGCTGGCTCTTCGAGTGCCGCGAGCACCCTGGGCAGGTCCGCCTCGGTGATCAGTACCTGGCGGGGCTTGGATCCCTCGTAGCCGGAGATCACCCCGCGGCGCTCGAGCATGTCGATCACCCGGCCCGCACGCGTGTAGCCGAGCCGCAGACGGCGCTGAAGCATCGAGGTCGAGGCCGTCTGCATCTCCGCCACGAGCACGATCGCGTCTCTCAGCAGTGGATCCTCGTCCGGGTCGAACTCATCGGGGCCGCTCTCTGGCTCCGCGGGCTCAACCTCCTCCAGCAGCTCCTCGCGCAGTTCCGGCTCCCCCTGACGGCGCCACAGCTCCGTCAGCTTCGCGATCTGCGCCTCGTCGATGTAGGCGCCCTGGATGCGCTGCAGGCGCGAGCTGCCGACCGGGCTGAACAGCATGTCCCCCTGCCCCAGCAGCGACTCCGCGCCGTTCTGATCGAGGATCACGCGCGAGTCGGTCTGCGAAGACACCGAGAAGGCGATCCGCGACGGCACGTTCGCCTTGATCATGCCGGTGATCACATCCACTCGTGGACTCTGCGTCGCAAGTACGAGATGGATCCCCACGGCACGCGCCTTCTGGGCAAGGCGGATGATCGAGTCCTCGACATCGGCCGGCGCGACCATCATCAGGTCCGCGAGCTCGTCGATTACGCACAGGATGTAGGGCAGCGGCGCTTCATCGCGCTTCGCCCGTGCCTTGTTCAATTCGATCAGGCTGCGTGTGCGCGCCATCGACATGATCCCGTAGCGCTGCTCCATCTCCTTGACCAAGTTCTGCAACGCGTTCGCCGCCATCCGCGGACTCGTGATCACCGGCGTCAGCAGGTGCGGGATCGACTCGTAATGGTTGAGCTCCACCTGCTTGGGATCGACCAGCACCAGCCGCACCTCGTGCGGCGACGCCCGCAGGAGGACGCTCGAGAGCATCGCGTTGATCGCGCCCGACTTGCCCGCGCCGGTGGTGCCGGCCACCAGCAGGTGCGGCATCTTCGCAAGGTCCGCCCCGATCGCCTTGCCCGCCACGTCCTTCCCCAACCACACCGTCAGCGGCGACCAGTCCTTCGGCGGCTCCTGGAACACATCCCCCAATCTGACCATCTTGCGGTGGGCGTTCGGCACCTCCACGCCCACAGCCTGCTTACCCGGGATCGGCGCGAGGATGCGGATATCCGTCGCTGCCAGCGCGTAGGCCAGGTCGTCCTTCAGCTGGGCGACCTTGCCGACCTTCGTCCCCGGCGCCAGACGCATCTCATAGCGCGTGATGTGTGGCCCCGCAACCGTCCCGATCACCTTTGCCTGCACACCGAAATGGCCCAGCGCCTCGATCAAGTTCGTCGCTGTGCGCTCCTGCCCAGCGGTGTCCGGACGTGCCTGCTCGCCGGTCGAACGAGTCAAGAGCTTCCCCGCGTTCGGCAGCTCCCACACGAAGCTCGGGTCATCGGTCACCGCGTCGCGCAGCCTCCCCCGCGGGGTCAGCTCACCGGGGTCCGCGTGCGCTACCCCAGGGATCTCCTCCTCCTCGACCTCCTCCGGAACGCTCGCGGCGATCTCATCCTTGCCCATCACATCCTGCGATGGTCCCTCCACGTGCGTGGCCCTGACGATTAGTTCCTCGGGCGCCGGTTCGGGGGGATACATGTCTGCTGGTTCGTGGGGGTCCGAAAGCTTCTCGCTCGCACCGATGGCCACCGGCAGTCGTCCGTGCTCTGGCATCGCGACCTGCCGGCGCACCATCCGCGTGGTGTCGATCAGGCCGCTGCCCGTGGCACGAATCACGCTTGCCAGTGAGGCCCCCGTCAGCAGCACCACACCTACGAGGAACAGGAACACCACGAGAATGTCGACGCCCGTGTCCTGCACCAGGCGGTGAGCTGCCTGGTAGAGCGCCTCGCCGACGACTCCCCCATGCGCCTGCAAGAAGGCCGAGGACCACGGCGTCGTCTGCTTGCCGAGGATCCCCGATTGCTCAGAGTTGGAGCTGACACCGAGCGTGTTCGCCGCCAGCGCGAGCGTTACCGAGGCGAACAGGCAGACAGAGCCGGTCCGCAGCGGGCGCAACGCCGGCAGCACCGGACGTAGCAGCAGCGCGCCGCCGCCCAGCACCAGCGCAACCGGCGCGAGCCCGCGTGCCCTGCCCACGCCCCAGCCGAGCGCGACCGCCAGCCCGTGCCCGACGCGCCCGCCGGAGCTGGGTGGGCCTCCAACTCCGTACAGCACAAAGCCCATGAATATCCCCACCGCCACCAGCGCTAGGCCAAGCACGTCTCGCTGGCGCTGATCGAGTTCTCCCAGCCGCGGCACGCTTCGGGGTATGGCGAACTCGATGCCGAAGATTCCCCGCTTATTGCGACGACGAGAACGGGCCCGTGAGCCTGGCTTGCGCCGTGTCGCGGGTCTGCGCACAGGGGAAGACTTGCGCGCGCTTGCGCGCTTGCGGGTGGCAGCCATCTCGCGCAACTTCGACGCCGGGCGCTCGGAACCTGCCCGCGGCAGCGGGGAACTAAGAACCTCTTTCAAGAAGACCGGCACGTCCGGATGCGTCCCTGGACGCGGCGCTGGACACCGATCGAAGATCCCATGGATCTTCGATCGTCTCGCCACGTGATGGCTTGCACATGCCACCAGCATGTGCTTCGCCATCCCGCGACGCCCAGCTTGGTCCATGAACACCCCGACCGCACCGCCTATCTTGAAACAGGTTCTAAGAGGTTCCTCTCACAAACCCCTTACCATCGCTTTACCGCTGACCGCTACATAAAGATCGATGATGAATGACTTCTCCCGTGCACCTCGTGTCCTTGTAGTCGAGGACGACGAGGACATCGCCCAGGCGCTCCAGCGCTCCTTACGGATGGAGGGCTACGAGGTGCGCGCCGCCGCGGATGGCCATGCAGCGCTCGAGCACGGGCGCTCGTTTGCGCCCGATCTGGTGATCCTAGACCTCGGCCTGCCCGGACTCGACGGCCTGGAGGTGGCGCGTTCGTTGCGAGCCGAGGACGACGTGCCGATCCTGATCCTCACCGCTCGCGACGCGCTCGAGTCCCGCGTAGAGGGGTTGGACGCGGGCGCTGACGACTATCTCGTCAAGCCGTTCGAGCGCCAGGAGCTGCTAGCGCGTATGCGTGCCCTGCTGCGCCGGCGCCCACCGCGCGGCTCGGCTCCCCTGCGCGTCGGTGATCTTTCGCTCAATGTCGACACCCACGAGGTCGAGCGCGGCGAGCGCTCGATCGAGCTCACCCAGCGCGAGTTCGAGCTGCTCGAGTACTTGATGCGCAACGAGCGCATCGTCATCTCCCGCCAGCGTCTGCTCGACGAGGTCTGGGGCTATGACCCATTTTCGACGACCAACACGATCGAGGTGTTTGTCTCTAACCTGCGCCGCAAGCTCGAGGCCGAGGGTGATCCGCGCTTGCTACATACGATCCGAGGAGCCGGCTACGTCCTTCGCGCATAAGCTCTCGAATAGCTTCGACCGGCTGCCGATCCGCACCCGTCTGGCCGGCGTCTCAGCCTTCTTGACGTTCGTGATCCTGTGTGTCTTCGCGCTCGCGATCGGCTCAGAGACGGTGCATCGTATTCGTAACGATTTCAACCGCGAGGTTGCCGACACCGCCTACCAGCTGCCCTCCCAGCTGAGCATCAAAGTCAATCCCGCCACCTCGCAGATCACGATCGAGCCGCCGCTGGCCGACCTCGCCTCGGCGGACGACCACGACGCCATCAGGATCCTCTCGCTTGGAGGGACGGTGCTCGCCCAGTCGCCCACGCAAGTTCCGCCGCTCGGCTCTCCACAGCCCGAGGCGCGGACCGTCCAGGGTTACCGCGTCGTCAGTCGGCCCGCCGTGGTGCGCATCGCGGGCAGCGGCGAACCGATCGGCCAGGTGGTCGTCCAGTACGGCCGCCGCGTCTCGGATACGGAGGCGACGGTTGCGCGCGTCGAGCTCCTGTTGATCCTTGGTGTGCTCGTCGGAACCGGGCTGGCGCTGCTGGCAGGGATGATGATCGCGCGCCGGGCGATGGCGCCGATCGCTGAGCTCACCGCCACCGCGGCGGAGATAGCGCGCACGCGCGACCCGTCGCGCGTGGTGCCCCAGTCCGAGGCCGACGACGAGGTCTCCGAGCTGGCGCGCACCCTGCAGGGGATGCTCCGCGAGCTGGACGCCGCCCGTGGCGAGACCGAGTCGATGCTCGTCCGCCAGCGCCAGTTCGTCGCCGACGCCTCGCACGAGCTGCGGACTCCGCTGACGAGCGTGCTCGCCAACCTGGAGCTGCTCGCCGAATCTCTGCACGGCGATCAGGGCGACGCGGCGAGTTCGGCGCTCCGCTCCTCTCAGCGTATGCGCAGGCTTGTCGCCGACCTGCTGCTGCTCGCGCGCACGGACGTCGGGCGCGTCGTCCGTCGCGAGCCGTGCGCCCTGGACCAGATCGTCGTCGAGGCCGCCGCCGAGCTCGGCCCCGTGAGCGCCGATCACGACATCTCGCTGAACGTCCACCCCGCTATCGTCGAGGCCTCGCGCGACGAGCTCCACCGCCTCACGATCAACCTGCTCGAGAACGCCCTGCGTCACACCCCGCCCGGCACCGAGATCCGCGTATCCACGACCACCACAAGCGGGGATGCGAGGACTGGCCCGGGGCGTGGTCAGGTGATGCTCGTCGTTGAGGACAACGGCCCCGGTGTGCCCCCCGAGCTGGCACCCAATCTGTTCGAGCGCTTCGTCCGCGGCGCCGGCGACCGCGGCGGCTCCTTCGGTCTCGGGCTGGCGATAGTCCACGCGGTGGCCGAGTCCCACGGTGGCACGGTCACGCTCGAGTCGGTTCTACCCCACGGCGCTCGCTTCGTCGTCCGCCTGCCCGAGTCTTCATCACACCTCGACGACGACGGGCAGCACCATCGGCCGCCGCTTCAGGCGGTCGTAGACTAGCTTCGCCAGGTCGTCGTGCAGCACCTCTCCGAGCAGGTCCACCTCGTGGATCTGCTCCTTCGCCGCTCGCTTCAGTGAGGCATCGATGGTTGCCTTGATATCCCCCGCGAGCTCGTCGGCCTCATCGAGGAACGGCACGCCGCGGAAGATCACCTCCGGATCGGCGACCGAACGCCCATCCTGCTCTGAGATCGTGACCACCACGATGAAGATTCCGTCGGCTGAGAGCATCCTGCGGTCGCGCAACGCGACGTCGGCCATGTCGCCGATCTCGACGCCGTCGACGAAGATCATGCCCGCCTGCTCGGGCTTACCAAAGCGCGCGCTGCGCTCGTCTATGTCCAGCGGCAGACCGTTGTCCCCCTGGAAAATGTCCTCCGCGGGCACGCCCACCGCTTCCGCCAGTTGGGCGTGCAGCCGCAGCCGCTTGAAGTCGCCGTGAAACGGCATCACATAGCGCGGCTTCGTCAAGTTCAGCATCAGCTTGACCTCCTCGGCGTAGCCGTGCCCGGACGCGTGCACGGGTGCGTCTCGCGGGGTGATCACGTCACATCCGATGTGGTACAGCCGGTCGATCGTCTCATTCACCGCGCGCTCGTTGCCCGGTATCGGCGTGGCGGAGAACACGACCGTGTCCCCGCCCTTCAGCTCCACCTGGCGATGGTCGCGGTAGGCCATCCTGCGCAGCGCGCTGAGTGGCTCGCCTTGGGAGCCGGTCGAGATGATCACGATGCGCTCGTCGGGCAGGTCTGAGATCTCACGGGGCCCCACGAGCATGCCGTCGGGGACCTCGATGTGTCCGAGCGTGCGCCCGATCCCGACGTTCTTGCGCATCGATCTGCCGACCAAGGCGACCTTCCGGTCCAGCGCGTACGCGGCGTCCACGACCTGTTGAACCCGGTGAATGTTGGACGCGAAGCTCGTCACCACGATACGGCCCTCGCAGCGTGCGAATACCTCCTCGAGATGCGGGCCCACGACCGACTCCGACGGTGAGAACCCCTCACGATCGACGTTCGTCGAGTCGCCGCACAGCAGCAGCACTCCCTCCCTACCGAGCTCAGCCAGGCGCGAGACGTCCGCGGGCGGCCCATCCACGGGCGTCTGGTCGAACTTGTAGTCGCCCGTGATCAGCACCGTCCCGAGCTCAGTGCCGAGCGCGACGGCGCTCGAGTCGGGGATCGAGTGGGTCATGTGCACCAACTCCAACGAGAAGGGTCCCAGCTCGAGCACCTCCCCCGGCGCGACGTCGTTTAGCTCGACGTCGCGCAGCTTGTGCTCGTCGAGCTTCGATTTGGCCATCGCGATCGTCAGCGCGCCACCGTACACAGGCGGTGAGTGCCGGTCACCGAGCTCGCGCAGCACCCAGGGCAACGCGCCGAGATGGTCCTCGTGGCCGTGCGTCACGACAATCGCCTCGATGTCCTTTGCACGCTCGCGCAGGTAGGAGAAGTCAGGCAGCACCAGGTCGATGCCGACCATCTCAGGCGTCGGAAACCGTAGCCCCACGTCAACCACAACGATGCGGCCGTCCTGCTCGACGACCGTCATGTTCTTGCCGATCTCTCCCAACCCACCTAGGGGCAGGACGCGCAGCGTGGAGCTCACGCGGCTGGTGCTCCGGCGGGCGTTGCCTGCTCGCCCGCGCCGAGCAACCCGTGGCGTAGAAGCATCCCGCGCACCGCCGCGGTCTCATCCTCGGTGGCGTCGACGATCGGCAGGCGCGTGGTACCGGCGTTCAGGCCGAGCAGGTTCAGCGCGGCCTTTGTGCACGTCGGGCTCGCCGTCATGAACAGCGTCTCGTACACGTCTTTGAGAGACGCGTCGATCTCCGCGCGATGCTCGGGCTCGTCGACCATGCGACGCATCTCGTTGCCGACGATATGGCTGGCAACGGCGATCCCGCCCGCACCACCCAGATCAAGCGTGCGCGCGAATGAGGTGTCGTCACCTGCGTACAGCGCGAGGCCGTCGATCAGCTCGAGCTCGGCGGCGTTGGCCTGCTTGACCCCCTCGATGCCATCGATCTGCGCGAGCTCCGCGAGCAGCTCCGGCCCGATGTTCGTGCCAGTACGGCTGGGGATGTTGTAGAGCAGGATTGGCTTGTCGGTCGCCTTGGCGATCGCTTCGTAGTGGCGCTTGAGACCGAGCGGGCTGGGCCGGTTGTAGTAGGGCGTGACGGATATCACCGCGTCGGGGCCGAGCTCTGTTGCGCGTTCGGTTAGATAGACGGCCTGGCGCGTGTCGTTGGTGCCAGTGCCAGCGACGATCGTCTTGCCGGACGGGCGCTCGGCGACAGCCAACTCGATCAATCTGAGTTGCTCCTCATCGGTGAGCGTTGCGGCCTCACCGGTTGTCGCGGCTACCACGAAGCCATCCGAGCCATTCTCGGCCAAGTGGGCCATCAGCGCCACGAAAGCGTCCTCGTCTATGCCCCCGTCTTCGGCGAAGGGCGTGACGATCGCTGTGAGGATCGTGCCGAGGTCGATCATGCCTTGCAGTATTCCATGCCCGTGCGTGCTAGAACAGCAGGCTCTCCAGCCCGATCACGGGCGAGGTCTGAAGCTCGCCCACGCGGCGCACCGCCAGCAGCACGCCCGGCATGAACGACTCGCGGCTGATCGTGTCGTGACGAATGCTCAGCGTCTGGCCGACGTCGCCGAAGATGACCTCCTGGTGGGCCACCAGGCCGGGGAGACGCACGGAGTGGATCGGTGGTTCTTCGCCGCCGCTCGCGGCCGCGATTAGCTCCGCCGTGCGCTTTGCGGTGCCGCTCGGCGCGTCGAGCTTCTCGTCGTGGTGCAGCTCGACTATCTCGGCCTTGGCCATGTGTCGTGCGGCCTCCTGCGCGAAGCGCATCATGAGCACCGCGCCGATCGCGAAGTTCGGGGCGATCAGCACGTTTGCCCGCGGACGGGTGGGCGGGATCTCATCAAGGCGGGCCTGCTTCAGCGGCGCCGGGTCGAACCCGGTCGTGCCCACCACGACGTGCACCCCGGCGCGCACGCAGGCCAGGGCGTTGCCCAGCGCGGTATCGGGTTGAGTGAAGTCGACGACGACTTCAGCATTGGGCAGCACCTGCTCGAGCGTCGTTCCCAGCGCTGGGTCCGCGCGCCCGACGAGGTTCATGTCCTCGGCGTCGTCTACTGCGGCGCACACTGTCTTGCCCATGCGCCCCGCCGCACCGGCTACGGCAACTCGGATCATGCCGTGTGGGCGGGTTCGCATTGCAAGGGCTCGAGCGCCTCACGGAACGCATGCTCCTCGACGCCCACGCCTACCACCGAGAGCCTCGCCGGGTCAAACAGCTCGCCCGCGAGCTGGCGCAGCTCGGCGATGCCGACCGCGTCGATCCGCTCGATCACCTCGTCCACCGACAGGATCGGCATCTCGTTCAACACCGAGGTTCCCAGGCGGCTCATGCGCGCGCCCGTGGACTCCAGCGACAGCACCACCCGTCCCTTTAGGTTCTCGCGCGAGCGCGTGAGCTCCTCCTCGCTGGCGGGATCTTCGACGCAGCGCTCGAGCTCGGCCGCGACCACCGATAGGGCCTCTCCCAGATTCTCAGGCCGTGTGCCCACATACAGACCCACCTCGCCGGCGTGGGCGTAGAGGTTCGAGAAGGAGAACACCGAGTATGCGAGGCCGCGGCGCTCGCGTACCTCCTGGAACAGCCTCGACGATGAGGTCCCGCCGAGAATGCCTTCGAGCACGCGCAACGCAAAGCGGCGCTCGTCGTCACGCGCCAATCCCGCGCCGCCGAGGCACAGGTGGTACTGCTCGGTGTCTTTCGTAAGGAAACGGACGCGCCGCTCGAAGCTCGGCGGGGGTGATACCTCGGCGGGGGGTGTCCTTGAGTCCGGGGTCGACGGGCCCGCCGCGCTGGCCATCTCCACCAAAGTCTCGTGATCGATCGACCCCGCCGCAGCAATCACGATTTCCTGTGGCAGGTAGCGCTCGGAATGGAACGCTGCCAGTTGCTCGCGCGTGGCGGCGCCCACCACCTGCGCCGTGCCGATCACCGCCCGGCCCAGCGGATGTATCCCGAAGACCGCCTCGCCGAGCAGGTCGAACACCCTGTCCTGGGGATCGTCTTCGTACATCGCGATCTCCTCCAACACGACCTCGCGCTCGGCCTCGAGTTCGCCGAAGCGAGGGCGCCAGATCATCTCGCTCATCACGTCAAAAGCGCGCTCGAGGTGGCGGTCGAGCACGCGCGTGTACAGCGATGTTGCTTCCTTGTCCGTCCCCGCGTTGATCTCTGCGCCCATCGCGTCGAAGATCTGGTCGATCTCCTCCGAGCCGTAACGGTCGGTGCCGCGGAACAGCATGTGCTCCAGCAGGTGGGAGATCCCCGCTTGGCTGTCCGCCTCCGCGGCTGAGCCCGTACCGATCCAAAACCCGAGTGCCACCGAGCGTACGCTCGGCACGCGCTCGGTGACCACTCGCACGCCGGAGTCCAGCGTGGTTATCCGATGCTCAGGGTTCATGCCGGAACGGGCACGTGGCCCGAGGACTCAGTCGCGGCCGTGGCGTGGACGGCCGGAGCCACGCTCGCTGTCACGACGCGGACCACGCTCGGAGCGCTCACGGCCGTTACGGCCGCCCTCGCGCGGCGGACGACCGCCGCCTCCGCCTCCGCCGGATCCCACACCGGCGAGCTCCTCGATCGACTTGCCCGCGATCTCCGGGTCCTCGGCGAGACGCAGGCCGATGCGACCGCGCTCGCGGTCCACCTCGACGACACGCACGTTGACCTCGTCGCCTCGATTGAGCACATCCTCGACGCTCTCCACGCGCTGTCCGGGCGAGACGTTTGAGATGTGCAGCAGGCCGTCGGTGCCCTTTGCCAGCTCGATGAAGGCGCCGAAGGTGGTGGTCTTGACGACCTTACCCACATACTCGTCGCCGACCTCGACCTCCTTCATCATCATCCGCACGCGCTCCACGAGCGCGTCGCCGAGCTCACCGTTGGCGGAGTAGATCAGCACCTGGCCGTCGTCGTTGACGTCGATCTGGGATTCGAACTCCTCCGCGAGACCACGGATCGTTTCGCCGCCCTTGCCGATCAGCAGGCCGATCTGCGACGGGTCGATCTGGATCGTCTGGATGCGCGGCGCGAACTGGCTTAGCTGCTCGCGCGGTGTGCCGATGGTGTCAGCCATCTTTGCGAGGATGAACGTGCGTGCCTCTTTGGCCTGCGCGAGCGCATCGCGCAGGATGTCGAAGGTGACGCCCGTGATCTTGATGTCCATCTGCAGCGCCGTGATGCCGCGTTCGGTGCCGGCGACCTTGAAGTCCATGTCTCCGAGGTGATCCTCCACGCCGGCGATGTCGGTCAGGACGATGTAGTCGTCGCCCTCCTTGATCAGGCCCATCGCGATTCCGGCGACCGGGCGCTTGATCGGCACCCCGGCGTCCATCAGCGACAGCGATGAGCCGCAGACCGAGGCCATCGAGGAGGAGCCGTTTGACTCGAGGATGTCCGAGACGACGCGAATCGAGTAGGGGAACTCCTCGATCGAGGGCACCATCGGCGCAAGCGCGCGCTCGGCGAGCGCGCCGTGACCGATATCGCGGCGCTTGACGCCACCCATACGACCGGCCTCTCCTACCGAGAAGGGCGGGAAGTTGTAGTGGTGCCAGTAGTACTTTTTGGTCTCCAGGCCGAGCGTGTCGAGGCGCATCTCCTCCTTGAGCGTGCCCATCGCGACGACGCTCAGCGCCTGTGTCTGGCCGCGCGTGAACAGCGCCGAGCCGTGCGTGCGCGGCGTGACGCCGACTTCGATCGAGATGTCGCGGATCTCTGACTCGCCACGGCCGTCCGGGCGCTTCTTGTGAATCGCAATGCGCTCGCGGATGATCGACTTCTCGAGCTTGTCGAAAGCCATCTGCACCGCTGCGCGCTGCTTCTTGGCATCCACTAGCTGGTCCTCGGAGGCGCCCTCGGAAGCGGAGGGGGCATGCTGTGCGAGGATCGCCGCCTCGACTGCCTTGGTGGCGTCCTGGCGGTCGAGCTTGTCCTCCACCTGTGTCGCTGCCTCGAGGTCGGAGCCATGTGAGGCGCGGATCTGATCGAGGATCTGAGGATCCACGGTGATCGCCTCAAAGACTTTCTTCTCCTTGCCGACCTTCGCGGCGAGCTCGCGCTGCAGCGCGCACAGCTTCTTGATCTCCGCGTGGGCGATGTCCAGCGCGTCGAGGATCTCCGCCTCGGGGATCTCGTTCGCGCCGGCCTCGACCATCAGGATGGCCTCCTCGGTGCCAGCGACGATCAGGTCGAGGTCCGTGGGGTTCTCGGCGTCCGAGAGCAGGTCGGGCTCCTGCGGGTTGACGACGAAGTTGCCGTCGATCTTGCCGATCCGCACCGCGCCGACGGGAGTCGGCAGTGGGATGTCGGAGATCATCAGCGCCGCGGAGGCGCCGTTCATCGCGAGGATGTCGTAGGGATGGACGTGGTCGATCGAGAGCGGGATCGCCACGAGCTGGGTGTCATAGCGCCATTCCTTGGGGAACAGCGGACGGATCGGACGGTCGATCATGCGCGCGGTGAGCGTGCCCTTCTCGCCCGGGCGGCCCTCGCGCTTGAAGAAGGAACCGGGGATTTTCCCGGAGGCGTACATACGCTCCTCGACGTCCACCGTCAGCGGGAGGAAGTCGACGTCGCGCAGGCTGCCCGCGACGGCCGTCGCGAGGACCATAGTGTCGCCCTGTCGTACTACTACTGCGCCGGATGCCTGCTTGGCCATCCTGCCGGTCTCAAACGAGATCTCGCTACCGGCGATCTCCACGGAAACCCGCGTAACGGCATCGCTACTCATATTCACTGCCTTCCTGTCCCGCCCGTCGGTCGGCGGTCCAATTCTTATTTCTCATTTTCCGAACCCGCGGAGCTTAGCGGACGAGGCGTGCTATGTCAGGCGGCGTTCAAGCCCTCGCGCAGCAGCTCCACACCGGGAAGATCGCCTGGCGAGGGCGCTTGATAGCTCCAGCGCACGGTGGGTGGGGTGTCAATGCCACCGATCACGACCAGTGCGCGCTGGGGAAACCCGCCGGGGTGGAGCACGCCGAACGCGGCGCACGCAGCGCCCTTGGGCTCGAAGTCTGAGAGCTGCTCACTGCTCACGCCGAGCTTCTCCCTGAACGCCGTCTGCGCCCAGGTGGAGTCGCAAGAGACGCCATACAGCTTCGCACCCCGCTCTGCAAGCTCGCCGTTCTGCGCCTCGTACAGCTGCAGCTGATCGGTGCATACCGGGCTGAAGGCGAACGGGTAGAAGACGAGCACGGTCGTCTGGCCGACGAGGTCTTGCTCGGTGAAGCTCTCTCCGTCGGCGCGCGCCAGTTTGAACGGAGGTAACTGCGTGCCTGGCTCGATGACGCTCATCAGACCCTGTAGGAGGGTCGAGGATCAAGTGCAGCAAGGATTGAAGGCCCGCCCGCCCACGCGAAGTGTGCTCTGCACATGAGCTGGCCGATTGGGGATCCCATCGATCTCCAATCGGTAGGACGCCGCTGCGCGCAGGTCATCGGCACTCCTACTTACGCAGACCGAGCTCTTTGATCAGGGCGCGGTAACCCTCGAGGTCGCGACGTTGCAGGTAGTCAAGGAAACGGCGTCGGCGCCCGACGAGCATCAACAGCCCGCGGCGCGAGTGATGATCTTTCGACTGCTCGCGCAGGTGCTCGGTGAGGTGGTTGATGCGCTCGGTGAGCAACGCGACCTGGACCTTGGTGGAGCCCATGTCCTTCTCGTTCGCCCCGAACTTCGCGGCGATCTCGCGCTTGCGCTCAGTTGTTATCGATGCCATAGGCGGATGCAGGCTAGCACGCGCGAGCGATCTCCCTGGTGCGCTCGACGTCGCGGTGCATCTGCTCGATCAGCGCCTCGGGTGTGTCGAAGCGCCGCTCACCGCGCAGACGCTCGAGGAACTCCAGGCGCAGCTCACTGCCGTAGAGGTCGCCGTCGAAGTCGAGGATGTACGCCTCGATCAGCTCGCCCCTGCCGGTGTTGAATGTGGGGCGCACGCCGATGCTCACCGCCGCCGGCACAGAGCGAACGGTTGATGGGCCGTCAGCGAGGCATGCGTACACGCCGTGGCCGGGACAGACAAGTGTCTCCTCGGGAACCAGGTTCGCGGTCGGAAAGCCCAACTCGCGTCCGCGCTCGTCGCCGTGCATTACCTCGCCACGCAGCTGGAATGGGGCGCCCAGCAAGTGATTTGCCTGGCTCACCTCGCCGGCGAGCACGAGGCCCCGAATGTGGCTGGAGGAGACGATCTCCCCATCCACCTCGAGCAGTGGATGCACGACGGTGGCAAAGCGTCCGTCGGCCGCCAGCAGTCGCGGGTCGCCCTGCGCCTTGTGCCCGAAGCGAAAGTTCTCGCCGATGGCGACCTGCGTGGCGCCGAGCGCGCCGACGAGCACGTCATCGATGAACTCGCTCGCGCTGCGTGCCGCGAAGTTCGCGTCGAATCCGATCACGATCAACTCCTGCACGCCCAGCGACGCGATGAGCTCCGCCTTGACCTCGAGCGTAGTCAGCAATTTGGGCGTGTGCTGGGGCGCGACGACCGACACCGGATGGGGCTCGAACGTGAGCACGCTGTCCGAGCCCGCGATCACCTCGCGATGGCCGAGGTGCACCCCGTCGAAGGTGCCCACGGCGACGCTGCGCTCCGTTCGTTCCACGTCGGGCAGAGAAGTGAGCTTCACGGTCTCACAGCCTATTGCCAGCGGCAGTCGGCGGCGGCCCAGCAGGTGCTATCTAAGAGCCCACGCTCGGCCCGTCGGCCGGGCGCGCAACCGCCAGCGCCCGCTCGAGTTCGATCAGCGGCGGATCGCTCCACGGTTGTCCTCGCGGTGGAGGAGCGACGGCATCGCGCACGTCGAATGGGCCGATCGCCGTGCGCCTGAGCGCCACGCAGTAGGCGTCATCCAGATCGGCGATCAGCGAGCGCACGTACGTGCCCGCGCCGCACTCGATCTCATACCCAGCTCGCGGGTGGGCGGGATCATCATCTCTCCATAGCTGCTCGAAGCGGTAAACGGTGACGATCCGCTCGGGCATCTCGATTCGCTCGCCCCGCCGAGCGCGCTTGTAGGCGCGCTCTCCGCGGACCTTCACCGCCGAGTAGACCGGCGGGCGCTGGCGGATCTCGCCCGTCGGCAACCGCGGTGGATCGGCGGGCATCCGCCCGGTCTCGGTGACCTTCCCCTCCGTGTCCCCTGTGCTCGACACAGCTCCGAGCCGCGCTTCGGTCTCATAGCGCTTGGGCAGCTCCATCAGCGCGCGCTGTGATTTGGTGGCCCTGCCCACCAGCACGATCAAGAGGCCGGTCGCAAACGGATCGAGTGTGCCCGCATGCCCCGTCTTCACCCCGCCCAGCGCGCGCCGCACCGCCGCGACCACGTCGTGCGAGGTGACCCCTGGTGGCTTGTCTATCAGCAGTATTCCGTCCATCCGCTGACCGATCATCGCGTGCGAGCCGCCGGTGCGTCCGGGCGTATCCACGAGTCTCAGGCCAAGGTTGCGGCCGCGTGCCCGTTTGACGCCGCGTGTAGCTGCGCCGCGATCGCGCGCCGCAGAAATGCGATCAGTTCCTCCGGCTCGAGCTTCGTGGAGAAGCCCGCCGCGCGGCGGTGTCCCCCGCCTCCTTGCGCCCGAGCGATGACGGACACGTCGACGTCGTCGTCGGTGGCGCGCAGCGAGACTTTCCGCTGGCCCTTGCGCTCCCCGGCCCTCAGCTCGCGCACCAAGGCCGCTACCTTCGTGCCCCTTACCGCCCGCAGGTGGTCGATGATGCCCTCTGAGTAGCTGTCATCGGCTTCGGTCTTGTCGAAGTCCTCGGCGCTCAACGCCGCCAGGGTGAGCTCGCCCGCGTCGAAGCGCTGTACCTGTCCGAGCGTCAGCGCGAGCAGCGCGAGCTTCGCCGGCGGCATCTCCTCGTACAGCGTCCGGTAGATCGACTGCACGTCGACGCCCGCGGCGATCAGCTCGGCGGCCATCTCGTGTGCGCGCGGCCCGGTGTTCTCGTACATGAAGCGTCCCGTGTCGGTGATCAGTCCTACATACAGCGCGCTCGCCACCACCGGCGTCGGGCGGACCTCCAGGCCGTGCATCAGATCCCACACGATCTCAGCCGTACACGAAGCGCCCGGTACCACGTGGTCAAGCGTGCCGAAGTGGGTGTTGTCGTGATGATGGTCGATGTTCAACAGGTGCCTGCCGCTGCGCAGCACGCTCGCCGAGTTACGGTCGATGTTGCCGCAATCCAGGAATATCACGGTCCGCTCGGAGATATCTGCGGGGGGTGCCTGGATCAGACCATCCAGCGGGAAGACGCGGTACTCGTCCGGGAGTGGCAGATCGTCCGGCGCGATGAACATCGCGGAGTCCTTGCCCAGCGTGCTCAGCAGCCCTTGCATCCCCACGAGCGATCCCAGCGCGTCGCCGTCGGGGTTCTCGTGCGCGGCGAGCACGAAGCGGGAGTCCTCGCGAATCCGCTCGAGCACCAGCTCGCGTGTGGCGGCTGCGCTCTGTCCGTAGCTCACGCCGGGTCGGCCTCGTCGTAGCAAGGTGAAAAGTCCCTGGTATTCGTCTCCTGGACACCCTCTGTGAACTGTGGCGAGGAGCGCTCGGCCTCGATCAGGGCGTCCACTCGTAGCGCGCGATCGGTCGTGTCGTCGTAGGAGAACTCGAGTGTCGGGGTGCGCTTGAGGTGCAGCTCCCCCGCGACCCTCGCCTGCAGGAAGCCGTGTGCGCTCTCAAGGCCCTCGAGCGTCGCCTCACGTAGAGCGGTCTCGGATGACCGGCCGGCGTCGCCGAGCACGCTCACGTACACGCGAGCATGGCGTAGGTCGGGGCTGGTCCTGACATCGGTCACGGTCACGAATCCCACTCGAGGGTCCTGCAAATCTCCCGTCGCGTCACCAAGCACCTGGCGAATCGCCTCATCGACGCGGCGCATACGTCCCGAACTCATCCTATCCTTCCATTCTCTCCAGAGGCAGATGCCGCTCAGGAGGACAACTCGCGCTCCACTTGACGTGTCTCATACGTCTCGACCACGTCACCCTCGCGGAGGTCCTGGAAGTTGGCGAGCACGATGCCACACTCAAAGCCGGCTGCCACCTCGCGTGCGTCCTCGTTGAAGCGGCGCAGGCTCGCGATCATGGTGTCTTGAATCACGGTGCCCTCGCGCACCACACGCGCCTTGGAACCACGTGTGACCTTGCCCTCCGTCACGAACGAACCGGCAATCGTCCCGATCTTCGAAGCGCGGAACAGCTGGCGCACCTCGGCCTGACCGAGCGTCGTCTCCACCTCGGCCGGCTCGAGCATGCCCTGCATCGCGGCGCGCAACTCCTCGATCGCCCTGTAGATCACCGCGTAGGAGCGGATCTCGACCCCCTCACGCTCGGCGATCTGGCGAGCGTCGCCAACTGGGCGCACGTTGAAGGCCAGGATCACCCCTTTGGAGGCCGCCGCCAGCATCACATCGGACTCGTTGATCCCACCGACACCGCGGTGGATGATGTTGACCTTGACCTCCTGCTGGGGGAGCTTTGCGATCTCGTCCTCGATTGCCTCGAGTGACCCGGCCACATCCGCCTTGACGACCAGACCCAGCTCCTTGACCGCCCCCTCTTGGGCGAGCTTGAACACATCCTCGAGCGAGACCTTGCGGCCCGAGCGCCGCGCGAGCGCCTCGGTCTTCAGGCGGTTGGCGCGCTCGCCGGCGAGCTGGCGCGCCCGTCGCTCGTTTTCGACCACGCGCACGAGCTCGCCCGCCTCCGGGACGCCGTCGAAGCCGAGCATCTCGACCGGCTGACCCGGCGTGGCCCGCTTCACGCGCGCGCCGATGAAATCGTGCATCGCGCGCACACGTCCGAAGTGTGCGCCCGCGACCAGCGCGTCACCGACCTTGAGCGTTCCCCGCTGGATCAGGACGCTCACCACCGGTCCACGTCCAGGATCGAGCTTGGACTCGATCACCGTACCTGAAGCCTCAGCCGCGCTGTTGGCCTTCAACTCCTCCAGATCTGTGACCACCTGAATCGTGTCGAGCAGCGCGTCCAAACCCTCGCGGGTCTTCGCGCTGACGTCGACGAACTCGATCTCGCCACCCCACTCCGCGGGCTGCAGGCCGTGCTGGGTCATCTCGGTGCGCACACGCTCTGGCTGGGCGCCCTCCTTGTCGATCTTGTTCACCGCCACGACGATCGGCACCTCTGCGGCCTTGGCGTGGTCGATCGCCTCCTCGGTCTGCGGCTTGACGCCATCGTCAGCGGCAACCACGATCACCGCCAAGTCGGTCACGCGCGCGCCGCGGGCGCGCATCGCGGTGAACGCCTCGTGGCCCGGCGTGTCCAGGAAGGTGATCTCTTTGCCACCGTGGTGCACCTGGTAGGCGCCGATGTGTTGAGTGATGCCACCCGCCTCGCCGGCCGCCACCTCGGTCTCGCGGATAGCGTCCAGCAGCGAGGTCTTGCCGTGATCGACGTGACCCATGATCGTGACCACGGGAGGACGGTCGACCAGGTCCTCCTCCGCATCTTCGAACACCGGCTCGACCTCGACGTCGTCGGCGGCGTGAACCACTTCGATCTGCTTGTCGAACTCATCGGCCAGCACCTGGATCGCGTCATCGGACAGCGTCTGGGTCAGCGTCGCCATCTCCCCGAGCGTCATCAGCTTCTTGATCACCTCCGGCACCGGCACGCCGAGGTACTCGGCGACATCCTTCACGGTCGAGCCCGAGTTGACCCGAATCAGGTCGGTCGCCTCCATCGCGGTCGCATCGATTGGCGCGATCGTGTCGTCGTAGGTACCGCGGCGGCGGCGCCCTCGGCGGGGGCGACGTTGGGGCTGATTGGCCGGCCCGCCCTGCTGGCGGCGCGAAGCCTGGGAGTCGATCACCACGCGTCTACGCCCTCCCGGCCCGACATCGCCGGGCGTCCGCTCGCCGGTGCGTGAGTCGCGCGTGGGACGCACGCGCTCAGCCCCACCTGGATTCGACGCTGCGGGCGCCGGAGCTGACGGAGCGGGCTGGCTCTCGACCGTTGGCGCCACCGCGGGCGCTCCGTTCGAGCGAGCAGAGCCATCAACTGGAGATGCCTTCTTCACACCACTGAGCGCCTGCAACGCCACCGCCTCATCGATGGAGGACGCAGCCGCCTTGATCTCCAAGCCAGCGGCCTTCAGTCGCTCCAGCAGCTCTTTGCTCGAGAGACCCTGCTCCTTGGCTATCTCATGCACGCGCTTCTTGCTCATCGGCCCTCCGATTCTACGAGCTCCGGGGCGATCGTCACCGCGCAGCGCAGCGCGCGAGCGATCCCGCCGCGCCTGTTGGCCAGCGCCAAGCAGTCCGCGGCGGGCTCAGTTGAAATCGCACCGCGGCAGAGGTAGGCGCCGCGACCGGGCAGCGTGCCGGTTAGGTCGAGTACCGCCCGGCGGGAGCGGCCTTCGCCCTCACGCACAGCCACGATGCGCATCAGCTCGGACCTCGCCACGATCCGCCCACAGCCGATGCAGCGGCGCCGGGGCACGTGTGCGGCTATGTCGTCTGCCCCTCGGCGGGCGATGCAGACGCCTCATCAGTGACCTCGCCCGCGCCGAGCTGGCTGGGAGGCGCGGGCTCCTCAATGGCCTGGAGAGCCTCATCGGCGCCGGCGCTCCCATGCACGCTTGACTCGCCCTGCGGTGCCTCTGAGGGCTCCTGCTCCGCCATCTCCTCGTGGGAGGGCTGCGGTAGGAACGCGGGAGCATCGCCCTCTGGGTTCAGGTCGATGATGTTATCGCTGTCAATGCTTGCCAGCGCTTGGTGGGTATCAAGACCGCAGTAACGCGAGCCGGGCAGCGACGCGTTTGGACAGCGACGTCCGTTGGAGAGGATCGCGGCACAGCGGCCCTGGACCTCCTCCTCCTCGTAGCCGTGCTCGGCCTCCTCGGCGGCGAACTCGGTCTCCGAGCGGATGTCCACGCGCCAGCCGGTCAGGCGCGCCGCCAGGCGCGCGTTTTGCCCCTCGCGGCCGATCGCCAGGGAGAGCTGGTCGTCGGGCACGATCACCGTCGCCTGCTTGGCCTCGTCGTCGACGAGCACCTCGCGCACGCGCGCCGGTGACAGCGCCTTGGCGACGAACCGTGCGGGCTCGTCGTTGAACGGGATGATGTCGATCTTCTCGCCACGCAGCTCGGAGACAACCATGCGTACGCGCGAGCCGCGCGGGCCGACGCAGGCGCCAACCGGATCGACGCCGTCGGTATGAGAGATGACCGCGATCTTCGAGCGATAGCCGGGCTCACGGGCGACGTTGGCGATCTCCACGAGACCGTCGGCGATCTCCGGGACCTCGAGCTCGAACAGCTTCTTGATCAGCTCCGGATCGCGACGGGAGACGATGATCGCCGGCCCCTTCGTCGACGGCGAGACCTCCTTGATCACAGCCTTGATCCGCTGGGAGTGGTCGTAGCGCTCGCCCTCGACCTGCTCTGACTTGGGCAGTAGCGCCTCGACGCGTTCGCGCAGCTGCACGAGCGTGTAGCGCGAATCGGACTGCTGCACGATGCCCGTGATCAGCTCGCCCACGCGATCGCGGTACTCCTCGTACATCATGTCCCGCTCGGCCTCGCGGATGCGCTGCAGGATCACCTGCTTGGCCGTCTGCGCCGCGATCCGGCCGAAATCATCAGGCGTGACGTCGCGCTCGTCGATCTGGTCGCGGTATTCGGCGAACTTCTTTGGGTCGATTTCCGGTTCCTCGGGTTCGCGCATCTCGCCCGTCTCAGGGTCGATCGTCGTTTCCTCGTCGATCGTCTCCACGATCAGATGCGCCTCCAGGCGCTCGGGGATGATCAGTTCGATGACCCTGAAGTCGGCCGTCTCGCGATCCATCTCCACGCGCGCGTACTTAGCCGAGCCGGGCTGCTTCTTATACGCGGACAGGAGCGCGTCCTCGAGCGCGATCATCAGCTTCTCGGGCTCGATCCCCTTCTCGCGCGCCAGTGCGTGCATCGCCTCAAGAATTTCGCGTGACATTGCGGCTCCCTCTACTCCTCGACCAGATTCGAACGACGGATCTCCGCGTAGGGGATCGCGATGACGCCCCCGTCGGCGGCCAGTGTGATCTCATCATCAGATGCACCTACCAGCTCCCCGGTGAAGCTCCGCACAGGCCTTGCGCCCTGTGGGCCGATCGGACGCGGATGACGCATGCGCACCCGCGCGCGCCGGCCGACGAAGCGGCGGAAGTGCGCGGGCTTCGTCAACGGACGCTCTGAGCCCGGCGATGAGACCTCCAGCGAATAGCGTTCCCGCTCCTCGCTCAACAGCGCGGTAACCCGCTCGCACAGCGCGAGCGTGACACCGTCGGGGTGGTCGATGAACACGCGCAGGCAGCGGCCGCCGAGCACCTCGGCGAGCAGCACCTCGACATCGGGCTCGCTCTGGGCGAGACGCCTTTCGATATCTGTCTGTAGCGGTGTCATCAACATAGGTCCTTACGCAAAAAAAGCGGGCGGGCGCCCACTCTCGGTACGACTGCCGGCGTCTGTACGTCGGCACGAAAGCTCTCAATCGAGCATAGCATCGGCGCGGCTGCGCATAACGCCCGCGGGCCTGTTCATGCTCCGATCCGCAGGTGCTCGACGGCGTCGAGAATCGCCTCCGCGACCTGCGCCTTGGGGGCGCGTGGCACGTGCTGTTGACCCACCTCGGAGTCATCGCGGGCGGCCGTCACGATCGTCACCTCGTTGACGTTGACATCGAAGCCGATGTCCTTGCGCGAGATGTCGTTGACCACGACCGCATCCAGGCCCTTGCTAGTGAGCTTCGAGCGGGCGCAAGCGACGGCGCCCTCGCCGTGCTCGGCGGCGAAGCCGACCAGGGTTTGCCCGTCGCGGCGTTGCTTAGCCAGACCGGCTAGCACGTCCGCCGTGGGCTCGAGCTCCAGCTCCAGGTGCTCTCGGCCAGACTTCTTGATCTTCCCCTCGCGCGGCGCGGAAGGTCTGAAGTCGGCCACCGCCGCAGTCATGATCAGCACGTCGCAGGACGGGAACTCCTCCTCGCAGATCTTTTGCAGCTCGGCCGCGGTGACGACCTCGCGGCAGCTCACCCCAGGCGGTGCAGGCAGTGCGACGTTGGCCGCCACCAACATTACCTCCGCCCCGCGCGCGTGCGCCGCCTGCGCCAGAGCGAAGCCCATCCGCCCCGAGGAGCTGTTGCCGACGAATCTCACGCTGTCGATCGGCTCGCGCGTGCCCCCGGCGGTGATCAGCACCCTGAGTCCTCGCCAGGTATCGCCTACCGGAGATCGATCGGCGAGCGCCGCCTCGCACGCCGCCAGCAACTGTGCGGGCTCGGCCAGGCGCCCGACCCCCTCCTCACCCCGCGATGCCAGCCGTCCGACGCCCGGCTCGACGATGCGCACACCGCGTTCGCGCAGGATCTGCAGGTTCGCGCGCGTGGCGGGATGCTCGTACATGTGGTTGTTCATCGCCGGGGCCACGATGAGCGGGCAGGTGGCGGCCAGTGCGCAGCTGCTCAGCAGGTTGTCCGCCAGTCCGTGCGCGAGCTTCGCGATCGTGTTCGCTGAAGCCGGCGCGATCACATAGACATCGGCGTTGCCGACCAGCTCCAGATGGCTCAGCGGCTCGTGTGCTGGGAGCGGCTGCCCGGGGAAGGCGCCGCGCGCGGGATCGCGCTCGAACTCGCTCGTCAACACTGGCGCGCCGGTCAACGCGGCGAACGAGGCCTCGCCTACGAACCGCCGGCTCGCGGGCGTCTGCACAACACGCACCACGTGCCCGGCAGCCGTGGCCAGGCGCACCAGCTCGAGCGCCTTGTACGCGGCGATGCCGCCGCTTACGCCGAGCAGGATTCGAGACATGACCTAGGTTCTAGAGGGCTCGAGGAGAAGTGACAAGCCGTGAGCGAGACCCTGCGGGCGTGGAGCCCCGTCTTTGCCAGTTGCCGTCAGGTGATCGATGGGCGCTGCCCAGCGGTCACCTGTAGTGGTACTTGATCTTCCCTGCTGCTACCTCCTCGAGGGCGATCGTGAGGTAGTTCTTGGAGGCGGTGTCCACCATCGGAGGCGGGAACTCGTCGAACGTGCCCTCGCCGAGGTTGTGGTAGTAGCTGTTGATCTGACGCGCGCGCTTGGCGGCGACGAGCACGCTTGCGTAGTTGGAGTCGACATTCTCCAGCAAGCGGTCGATACGGGGGGAGATCACGATTCAGTTGCCTTTCCTTGTTGATCTTCAAGTGTAGTCGCATCGGGATCCAGATCCCCCATGGCATGGGAATCGAGCTCGCCCGCGACGATCGCCGTCAACTGCTCCAACGCGTCCTCCAGCCTGTCGTTGACGACGACATGCGCGAACTCGGGAAGTGCTGAGAGCTCCTCTTCGGCGACTCCCAAGCGACGCTCGACCTCCTGTGAATCGTCGGTGCTACGGCCGATCAGCCGTGTGCGCAGCGCCTCGAGCGTTGGTGGCGCGATGAAAACTTGGACCGCATCCGGCACGGAGGAGCGCACCTGGCGGGCGCCCTGCACCTCGATCTCGAGCACCACCGGCACGCCGGCGCGCACCCTGCCCTCGAGCTCCGAGCGCAGCGTGCCGTAGCAGCGACCCGCATAGTCGGCGTGCTCGACAAAGTCGCCCTCGGCGACTCGCCGGTCGAACTCCTCGCGCGTGAGGAAGTGGTAGTCGACGCCGTCGCGCTCGCCCGGGCGAGGCGCGCGCGTGGTCGCCGAGACCGACAGCTCCAGCTGCGCCAGACGCTCCATCAGTCCACGGATCAGAGTCCCCTTGCCGACCCCAGAAGGCCCAGTAATGACAAACACTCGCGCCACCCAGGGCACCTTAATGCCGGGATCGGGGGAAACCGACTTTCAACGGTGCAGTAAAGAAACCAGCTCGCTCCGCTGGCGCTCTGAAAGGCCGCCGATGGTCTTGCTCGGCGAGATCCGGCAGTGGGCGAGAATCTTGTTGACCTTCACCCGCCCGTACTTGGGAACGGCCAGCAGCATGTCGAACACCTTGGCCGTCTCGACATACTCGGGCGGATTGTGCAGCAGCGAATGGATCGACAGGCGACCGGCCTTCAGGTCGCGCTTCAGCTGTGCACGCTGAGTACGGATCTGGTTGGCTCGCGCGAGCGCGTCCATCCTCTGGTTGAGGGACCGCTCGGGGGCCAGGGATAGGTTGGAGGACGTCATCTCGGTGGCCGTCGCCATGGGCGGCGAGTCTACACACCAGCGGCGGGCGATCAAGACAAAATCGGCTAATTCATCTAGACCTCGACCTGAGGTATAGCTATGTCGAGGTTGGTGGACGGTGTCGCGGCGTGTTTGCAGGGATTTTCGCTCCATTCAATCCTGGCTGTTCAGCCAAGCTAGGACTCGCTCACATGCCCGTCCAACCAGCTCGTGGTCTGCTCGCAAGGCACCACCAGGCACTACCCTGCGGTTGTTCCCAACGTCATTCCGCCAGCTCGCGGGCGATCCTCGCCCCAGCCGCCGGGTCGCGAAAGCTCTCGGTGCCGACCGCTACAAGCGTTGCCCCAGCGTCGATGAGATCGCGCGCGTGCTCCCCTCTCTGCACGCCTCCCATGCCGACGACGGGGATCGTCACGCGCTCGGCGACAGCCGCCACTTGGGCCAGCGCGACCGCGCGCACCGCCGGCCCAGAGAGACCGCCCGTGCCTCCACCCAGCCACGGTCCACTCCCTGCGAGGCGTCGGGGTCGACCATCCCCATAGCTCCTTGGGGTGAGCGGCATCGCCCGCAACGTGTTGATCAGCGACACTGCATCCGCGCCACCCGCCTGCGCCGCCTGCGCACATGCGGCCACGTCCGCCGCGTTCGGCGTCAACTTCACAATCAACGGCTTGATCGTCCGCGAGCGCACGGTCTTCACGACCTCCTCCAGCTGTACAGGATCAGAACCGATGTCCAACCCCGTCTTCACGTTCGGACATGACACGTTCAACTCCACCGCCGCGATCTCATTCCTCGCGTCGCACGCCTCCACGAGCCTTGCTATCTCAGTGGACGTCGAGCCCATCACGTTCGTGATCAGCGGCACAGTCAGACGTGTCAGCTCCGGCAGGTCCTCGGCGATGTAGCCCGCCAACCCCTTGTTCGGCAGGCCGATCGAGTTGACGAGGCCCCCCGCGGCCTCCCACAGCCGCGGTGGCGGATTGCCCTGACGGGACTCCAGCGTGATCGTCTTCGACACGTAAGCGGCGAACGGGAACTCGTCCTCGAGCGTCGCGCCGAACGCTTCGCGCGCGGCGATCGCGTCAAACGTACCCGAGCCGTTGATCACCGGGTGGGCCAACTCCAGGCCGCAGAACTCGACGCTCATGCCGGTGCTCCGGCGTGCTCGTCGACCTGCTCCAGCTCGGCCGCGTCGATCACCGGCCCGTCTATACACACGCGCAGATAGCCGCCACCTCGCTTCGGGACGGCGCATCCGTAGCAGGCTCCGAACCCGCACGCCATGCCGGCCTCCAACGCGAGCTGGGCGGACACGTCACGGTGTGCGCACAGCACCCTTACCCCCTCCAGCATCCCCGCCGGCCCGCACGCGTACACGACCGCACGGGGGTCTTGGTCGAGCTCCGCCGCGAGCAGGTCGGTGACAAGGCCATGATGTCCGACGGAGCCGTCGTCAGTCGCCACGCGCGCATCCTGCATCAGCGCTGCTCCCTCGGCGCGAGGGCTATCGCGAAAGCCGAGCAGGACTGTGGCCTGCGCGCCCAACACATCTTGGAGGATCGCCAGCGGCGCGATCCCGACGCCGCCGCCGACAAGAATCGCACGCCGCTCCTCGGTAGGCGCGGTGAATCCCCGCCCGAGCGGTCCGAGCGCCCACAGCCGATCTCCGGCTCGCAGCTCGCACAGCCGCCGCGTACCCGGCCCGACGTCCTCGAGCAGGAAATGCGCTTCTCCCTCGCTCCAACGCGCGACCGAAAACGCGCGCGGCAGATATGGCCGCTCGTCCTCGCCTCCACCCCAGCGCTCCGCCGCCGCCAGCATCGCGAACTGACCGGGTATAGGACGATACCGCTCGTCGGGGTCTGAGACCCGCAGTACGCGGTAGACCCCTAGCTCATCCATGCCGGTGACCGTCAGCAGCCTGCGACCGAACGGCGCAAGGATCATCCGCTGTACCACCCCAGTCCCGTTGGGGCGATGGCCGGTCTCCGCTCGCTCATGCGGTCCTGGCTCCGTGCAGCTCCTGCAGGCACAACACCTCAGGCTCCCCATCCCGTCTCGCCCGTGCGATTGCGCGGGCGGCAGACACACCAGCTGCCAGCGTCGTCAAACACGGTATGCCGTGGGCAACCGCGGCGCGGCGGATCTCCCAACCGTCCGTGCGTGCGCCCGAGCCTGTCGGCGTGTTCACGACCAGGTCGACGTCCCCTCGCTCGATCCAGTCGACCACGTGCGGAGAGCCCTCGCCAATCTTGTTCAACCGCTCCACCGGCACGCCCATCCGCGCGATTGCCTCGGCTGTGCCGCGTGTCGCCACGATCCGAAAGCCGTTGTCGTGCAGCATCTGCGCGACCGCGAACGCGCCGGCCTTATCTGAGTCGGTGACCGTGATAAACGCCGTTCCCTCACTCGGCAGCGGCACGCCGGCCGCCGCCTGCGCCTTGGCGAACGCTGTCGGAAAGTCGCGCGCGATCCCCATCACCTCGCCTGTTGAGCGCATCTCCGGGCCGAGCACGGCATCGGAGCCCTCGAAGCGGTCGAATGGCAGCACCGCCTCCTTGACCGACACATGCTCGCCATAGCCCATACCCTCCCGACCCTGAGGCAGGTGCAGGGCGGCGATCCGCTCGCCCAGCATGATCCGGCAGGCCAGCTTTGCCAGCGGCACGCCGACTGCCTTGGATACGAACGGCACCGTCCTCGAGGCGCGCGGGTTGGCCTCGATCACGTACAGCTCTCCGGCATGGACCGCGTACTGCACGTTCAGCAGCCCGACCACCCCCACCGCCAGCGCGATCTCGCGCGTTGCCGTGCGAATCTGTTCGAGCATCTCCTCCTCCAGCGAATGCGGCGGCAGCACGCACGCGCTGTCGCCGGAATGCACGCCGGCCTCCTCGACGTGCTGCATGATCCCGCCGATCCACACCTCCTCCCCGTCACACAACGCGTCCACGTCGACCTCGGTGGCATCCTCGAGGAAATGGTCCAGGAAGATCGCCCCCCCCTGTCCGGCCTCCCGGCGCAGGTAGTCGGCGAGACCCTCGCGCGAGTAGACGATCTCCATTGCCCTCCCCCCCAAAACGTAGGACGGGCGCACGAGCAGTGGGAACCCAACGTCTGCCGTCTTCTCGAGCGCCTCCTGCACTGATCCCGCCGTCGCATACGGCGGCGCTTTGTAGCCGAGGCGCTCGAGCAGCGCGCCGAACCGACCGCGATCCTCGGCCAGGTCGATCGCCTCCACGCTCGTTCCGAGCAGCGGCACCCCCGCTTGCTCGAGGCCCGCGGCGAGCTTCAGCGGCGTCTGCCCACCAAACTGGACGATGACCCCGATTAGGCCCCCACCCGCCCTCTCGACCGCGACGACGGCGAGCACGTCTTCGAGCGTGAGCGGCTCGAAGTACAGCCGGTCTGACGTGTCGTAGTCGGTGGAGACCGTCTCTGGGTTGCAGTTGATCATCACCGCATCGCGCCCGGACTCGCGCACGGTCATGGCAGCGTGCACGCAGCAGTAGTCGAACTCGATTCCCTGCCCGATCCGGTTCGGCCCAGAGCCGAGGATCACTACTGACTCCCGCTCTCCGCGGTGCACCTCGTTGGATGGGTGGGCTCCGGTCCTATCCCAGCCGGAGTAGTAGTAGGGCGTGCGCGCCGGGAACTCGGCCGCGCAGGTGTCGACAGACCTGAAAGAGCGCTCGCCCTCGAACGGCTTGTCCGGATCGGACCCAAGCGCCTGCAGCTCGCGCAGGAACCACGGATCGATCGCGGTCGCCTCGTGGATCGCATCGACGCTCGTGCCCCGTTTGAGCAACTCGATGATCGCCTCGTAACGCTCCGGCCCGGGCGTCTTCAGAGAATCGAGCAGGACCTCGTCGGAGATGGCATCGAGACATGGTGGCTTGTCCAGCTCGCGCGAGCGCAACGCCTTGCCGAACGCCTGTCCGAATGTGCGGCCGATCGCCATCGCCTCGCCGACAGACTTCATGTGCGTGGTCAGCGTGGGGTCGGTGCCGGGGAACTTCTCGAACGCGAACCGCGGCCACTTCACGACTACGTAGTCGATCGTGGGCTCAAAGCACGCCGGAGTCACGCCGGTGATGTCGTTGTCGATCTCATCCAGCCGGTACCCCACCGCGAGCCGCGCGGCGATCTTCGCGATCGGGAACCCCGTCGCCTTCGACGCCAGCGCCGAGCTGCGCGACACGCGCGGGTTCATCTCGATCACGAGAATCTCCTCGGTCTCGGGGTTGACCGCGAACTGCACGTTCGATCCACCCGTCTCTACGCCCACCGCGCGGATCACCGCGATCGCCTGATCCCGGAGCCGTTGATACAGCCGATCGGTGAGCGTCTGCTGCGGCGCGACCGTCACCGAGTCGCCCGTGTGCACACCCATCGGGTCCACGTTCTCGATCGAGCAGACGATCACCACGTTGTCGGCGTTGTCGCGCATCACCTCCAGCTCGAACTCGCCCCAACCGATCACCGACTGATCGAGCAGCACCTGCCCGATCGGCGAGGCCTCGATGCCGCGCGCGGCAAGCACCCGCAGCTCATCCTCGGTCCGGGCGATCCCGCCGCCGCGGCCGCCAAGCGTGAACGCCGGGCGCACGATGCACGGCAGGCCAAGGCTCCCGAGTGCGTCCATCGCCTGCTCGACCGTCGTTGCGATCGCGCTCTTCGGCATCCGCAATCCCGCGCGTGCCATCGTCGTGCCGAACAGCTCGCGGTCCTCCGCGCATGCGATCGCGTCGTAGTTTGCCCCGATCAGCTCGACGTCGTAGCGAGCCAGCGTCCCATCGTCGTGCAGCGCCTTGGCCAGATTGAGCGCCGTCTGTCCGCCCAGCGTGCCCAGTAGCGCGTCAGGACGCTCGCGCTCGATCACCTGTGCCACCGGCCCCGGCAGCAGCGGCTCGACATACGTGGCGTCCGCGAACTCCGGGTCGGTCATGATCGTCGCTGGGTTGGAGTTCACGAGCACAACCTCGTAGGACTCTTCGCGCAGCACCTTGCAGGCCTGCACGCCGGAATAATCGAACTCCGCGGCCTGGCCGATCACGATCGGGCCCGAGCCCAGGATCAAGATCTTGTGGATGTCATCGCGTCTAGGCATGCGCCTCCGCGATCCGCTGCAGGAAGCGGTCGAACAGGTAGAGGCTGTCGTGTGGCCCGGGACCGGCCTCCGGGTGGTACTGGACGGTCCCACCTGGCACGTCCAGCAGCTCCAACCCCTCGACCGTGCGGTCGTACAGGTTCACATGCGACAGTGCCGCCGCGCCGAAGTCCGTATCCCACCGCACGGGGTCATCGGCGTCAATTGTGCGCATGCCACCCGGGCCGACCGCCGCGAAGCCGTGGTTCTGGGAGGTGATCTCGACACGTCCGGTCTGCAGGTCCTTGACTGGGTGGTTCGCGCCACGGTGGCCGAATGGCAGCTTGAACGTCTCCAGGCCGACCGCCCGGCACAGCAGCTGATGGCCGAGGCAGATGCCCCACACGGGCTTCTTTCCCACCAGCTCGCGCACCGTCTCGACGACGTAGGAGAGCGCCGCCGGGTCGCCGGGGCCATTGGCGAGGAAGATCGCGTCGGGGTCCTCTGCCAGCAGCTGCCCAGCGGTGCTCGTGCATGGATAGAGCGAAACGCGCGCGCCGCGCTCCACGAGCTCGTGCACCATCGACGCCTTGATCCCCGTGTCGATCACGGCGATCCGAGGCCCATCGCCCTGTCCGTGGTGGCTGACCTCGCGGGGCGTGACGACGGCAGCGAGGTCCTGCCCGGCCATCGGCGGCTCAGCCTCGATCAGCTCGTGTGCCTGCCCGGCGGATATCGAGATCGGAAACAACCCACCGCGCATCGCCCCGGCCTCGCGAATATGCCGGACTAGCGCGCGTGTGTCCACACCGCTGATCGCCGGGATGCCGCAGTCGGTGAGCCAGTCCAGCCAGCCACGCTCCGCCGTCGGCGCGTCCTCGCGGTTGCACGCCTCACGCATGATCGCCGCGCGCGCCCACGGTCGCTCTGACTCCATCGCCTCCGCGCTGACGCCGTAGTTGCCGATGTGCGGGTAGGTAAAGGCGAGCAGCTGTCCCGCGAACGAGGGGTCGGTCATTGACTCCTGATAGCCCGACATGCCGGTGGTGAACACCACCTCGCCGACGGCGTGGCGGGCGGGGTCCGATACCCCGCAGATCTCGCCGTCGAAGCGCGTGCCGTCCTCGAGCAGCACGTATCCCGTCGCGCCGGTAGATGGGGGCGGGAGGGCGGGCATCTCAGATGATCAGCTTCTGCACTGCTTTGAACTCTGGCGTGCCGGCGCGCTCGAGCAGCTCGAACAGCGACGCCTCGACCGTGCTGATGACTGCGCCCGCGCGCTCCATCCGCTCCAGCCCGCGCGTGTAGTCGATCTCGTGGCGAGACCCGACCGCGTCGGCGGGCACATGTACGTCCACCCCCTGAGCGAGCAGATCGTGGACCGTCTGTGAGACGCACACATGCGCCTCGATCCCGCACACGATCGCCTGAGAGCGCCCGCCGAGGTCGAACCCGTCCGCGCGCGCGGCCGAGAACACGGTCTTCTCGATCCGCTTCTCCCCCTCGAGCCCAACCTCGGGCGCGGTGTGACCGAGGCCTTTCGGGTACTGCTCGCTGACGAGCGCGGGGAGATCGAGGATGCGTGCCGCGCGTACGAGCTTTGCACATGCGTCGGCGACATCGGCGAACGAAGAGTACGGGCGGAAACCCTCCTGCACGTCGACGACGAGGAGCGCCGCTCGATCTCGCTCAAGCAAGCCCATGCGTGCTCAGGTCACCACCGAGAATGCGCGCTCGCGGAAGGCGATCCCACCGGCGGCGACGGTGAACAGCACGCGGCCTTTCAGCGTCCGGCCGGTGAAGCAGCAGTTCTCAGAGCGGCTCTCCCAGCCGCGCTCGCCGGCAACCCACTCGGCGTCGAGATCGATCAGCGTCAGGTTCGCCGGTTCGCCCACGGCGATACGCGCGATCGGCAGCTCGAACAACCCAGCGCCGGCGGTCATCCGCTCCACGAGCAGCCCCAGCTCGAGCGTGCCCGTGAGCACGAGGCCGGTATAGAGCGCCGCGAACGCGGTCTCCAACCCGGTCGTGCCCATCGGCGCCTGCTCGAACGGGACTTCCTTCTCCTCGCGCGCGTGCGGCGCGTGATCGCTCGCTACGCAGTCGATCGTGCCGGCACGCAGCCCCTCGATCAGCGCCTGGCGGTCGACCTCGGTCGCCAGCGGCGGGTTCATCTTCATGCGCGTATCCATGCTTCGAACGTCCTCCTCGGTCAGCAGTAGATGGTGGGGCGTTGCCTCTGCGCTCACCATGCACCCGCACGCCTTGGCCTGAGCGACGGTATCGACCGAGGCGACGCAGCTGAGGTGCTGGAAATGCACGCGCGCGCCCTCATAGGCGGCGAGCGCCGCGTCGCGCGCGACCATCGTCGACTCGCTGACAGTCGGTATTCCCGCGATCCCGAGCGCGGCGCTGACCGCGCCCTCGTGCATCGCTCCGTCCCGCGACAGCGTTGGGTCCTCCTCGTGCAGCGCCAGCACCCCGCCGCACAGGCGCTGATACTGAAACGCCTTGCGCAGCATCCCCGCGCTCTGCACGGGTCGCCCGTCGTCGGTGAACCCGAGCGCGCCCTGCTCCCGCAGCTCGGCCATCTCGGTCAGCTGCTCGCCCTCCAGCCCGCGCGTGATCGCTCCCAGGAAACCGACGGGGACGCGCGCTTCGCGCGCGGCCGCATCGCGCAGCGAGCGCAGCAGCGGCGCCGAGTCGAGCACAGGATCGGTGTTCGGCATCGCGATTACCCCCGCGAACCCGCCCGCCGCGGCGGCGCGGGTACCCGTCTCGAGATCCTCCTTGTGCTCCTGCCCGGGCGTGCGCAGGTGGACGTGTGGGTCGAAGAACGCCGGCAGCAGCCTGCGGCGGCCATGACCCTCGACGACCTCCTCGCCCTCGCTGGCAGCGCTGTCCTCGTTCAGAGTGCCGGGTGAGCCCAGCTCCGCGATCTCCCCCGCGCGCACACGCACGTCATGGCGGGCGTCGATCCCGGCGCGGGGATCGAGCACGTGAACGTCTCGGAACAGGAGGTCCGCCAGCTGCCGCGGACCCTGCACGAGCGGTTGCGCGGTCATCACGCGAGCTGCGGTTCTGGGACGGGCCGCGGCTCCCTCGCCCCGGCGAGTAGCTCATATAGGACAGCCATGCGCACGACGACGCCGGCCTCGACCTGGGCGGTGATGAGAGCCTGCGGCGAGTCGACGACCTCGCCGGAGAGCTCGACGCCGCGGTTGACCGGACCCGGATGCATCAGCGTCTGGCGCGAGCCGAGGCGGTGTCCGTTGATCTGATACTGAGCGGCGTACTCGCGCAACGATGGCACCCACGTCTCGCTCATCCGCTCGCGCTGCATGCGCAGCGCGTAGACGACGTCGGCGGATGAGAGCTCATCCAGCGTGTAGCGCACGTCGCAACCGAGCGACTCGATCCCGCGCGGGATCAACGTCGGCGGCCCGGCGACCGTCACCCGGGCGCCCATGCGCTGGAAGGCGATGATGTTCGAGCGGGCAACCCGCGAATGGGTGACGTCGCCGACGATCCAGATCGACGCCCCATCGATCCCGCCGAGACGCTCGTGCAGGGTGTAAACGTCGAGCAGCGCCTGGGTCGGGTGCTCGTGCTTGCCGTCGCCCGCGTTGACGATCGCTGCGCTGCACCAGCGTGACACGAGCTCTGCGGCGCCCGCCCATGGGGTGCGCAGCACGATCGCGTCGGGCTTGTGCGCGCTGAGGGTGAGGACGGTGTCCTTCAGCGACTCGCCCTTCTCGACGCTCGACCCGGACGCGGCGAAGTTGACGACATCCGCGGACAGGCGCTTGGCCGCGAGCTCGAATGAGCTGCGCGTGCGTGTGGAGGCCTCGTAGAACAGGTTCAGCACCATCCGGCCACGCAGCGCGGGGACCTTCTTGATCTCGCGGTCGGAGACCTCCGCAAAGCTTCTCGCCCGCTCGACGATCCGCTCGATACCGGCCCGGTCGAGATCCTCGATCGAGAGCAGGTGGTTCATGGAGCCTCCATCTCCTCGGCCCTTACGCGACGACGGAGCCCGAGTGGAGCCGGCGCCGACCGCGTCGCGGGTGGCGGACCTTTCATGGCACCTTGAACCGGGCACTGAGCTCTCATGCGGGAACCTCGACCGTGGTCGCGGCGATCGCTATCTCGTCGACAGCGTCCAGCTCACACACGCGCACGTGGACATGCTCGGCTCGCGATGTGGGCAAGTTCTTGCCTACGTAGTCGGGGCGAATCGGCAGCTCGCGGTGGCCACGATCGGCGAGCACGGCCAACTGCACGCGCTCGGGGCGACCGTAATCGAACAGCGCCTCGATCGCCGCTCTGACCGTGCGCCCGGTGTAGAGGACATCGTCGACGATCACCACCGTGCGCCCGTTGATGTCGAAGTCGATATGCGAGGCGTGCACCACCGGGGCGTCGGGCCTGCTCGAGACATCATCGCGGTAGAAGCCGATATCCAGATCCCCGAGTGGAATCTCGGTGTCGAGCAGCTCTTCGAGTAGGTCTCTCAGCCGCCGGGCGAGGAAAGCGCCGCGGCGATGAATCCCGACCACGGCCAGGGCCTCGGTCTGGGGGTTGCGCTCTGCGATCTCATGCGCGATTCGCGTTAGCGCTCGCCGCACTCCATCCTCGCGCAGGACGACCTTCTCGTTATCCATCATTTCCTTCCTGGCCTCGCGGGACCGGGTTAAAGGAGCATGTGCACTGTACCAGCGCGGGACGACATGACGACAGCATCTTGTGGGAGGCAATGTCGCGTGGCTGCCGCGACACAGGTTCGTGTCTCCGGCCACACCACGAGTTGGCCGAGCCCGCTTGTGGCAGGGTCGGTGGAGATCAGCCTGCGGCGGCGGCGGGCTCGGTGGGTTGGCCGTTCTCCACCCGCTCTCGCGCTCGGCGCTCGGACCAGCGCACGAGCCTCGCGACGCCACGCTCGGGAAAGGGAACTTCGATCGTGTCGAAGTCGCGGGGCGCCTCGGTAGCGGCGAACACGGCGCGCGCCTCGTCGCGCAGCTCCCCGCCCGCATAGCGGCTGGAGACATGCGTGAGGGCGAGCATTCGCACCTCGGCGTCGCGCGCCAGCTCGGCCGCCTGTCTGGCTGTGCTGTGCGAGGTCTGCCTCGCGCGATCTGACTCATCATGCATGAAGGTGGCCTCGTGCACGAGCACGTCCGCTTCGTGTGCCGCGAGCTGGAGCGCCTCACACGGCGTGGTGTCGCCGGAGAGCACGATCTTGCGCCCCAGGCGCGTCGGCCCCATCACCTGCTCGGGCGCCACCCCGGCGACCGTCTCCCCACGCTGCAGGCGGCCGAAGTCCGGCCCCGGCATCACTCCCAGCTCCGCCGCCAGCCGCGCGTCGAGGTGTCCCGGCCGTGACTCCTCGACAAGCGCGTAGCCGAACGAGGAGTCGCCCCGGTGGCGCACGGGGATCGCGGCGATCAGGTAGCCATCGCCCGCGACCGTCTCCGCGGGCTGGAGCTCTGAGATGCTCAGCTCATAGGGAAGACGCCCGTAGACGATGCGCATTGCCCCCATCAGATCTTTCAGCCCACGCGGCCCGTATACCGTCAGCGGCTCCCCGCGTTCGCGCAGGGCGAAGGACTTGAGCATCCCCGGCAGCCCCAGCCAGTGGTCGGCATGGAAGTGCGTGATGAACACGCTGTCCACGTCGGCGAGCCCGACGGAGCGCACGAGCTGGCGCTGGGTGCCTTCGCCGCAGTCGAACAGCAGGCGGTCGCCACCGCGGCGGATGAGCACCGCGGGCAGCCCACGACTGGCGCTCGGCGCCGAGCCGCCGGTGCCGGCGAAGAACACGGACAGGTCCATGGGTGGTTACGGTAGCGACGCCGGGGTCGGGTGCGGACAGCCGGAAGCGTGTGAGCGGCGTGGGCGCCTCGCGCCCACACGAGCATCTCGGCCTCCTATCCTCTGAACAGCAACACTCGGCGCGCCGATAAGCTCTGGGAGCAGAGACGCCGTTCCCGCGACGTCGCCGGCGCCCGTAGCTCAGTGGATAGAGCGCTCGCCTCCGGAGCGAGAGGTCGGCCGTTCGAATCGGCCCGGGCGCGTAGACGCATAAAATCCGCATTGGAATGCGCGATTGGTGGGTGACCTCGGGATGCCTGACAGCACGAGGTGCCCAGCCAGCCAGGTCGTCGCGACCGGCCGGGCACTCCCTCGTCTACCAGCTGGCTTTTTCTGACCCCGAGCAGCCTTTACTGCCTTTGCTTGCGCAGGTGCGGATGATGGTTCCGTTGGCTTCCCGTTTGATCGTGAATTCGTCGCCGGTGACCGCCGCGGTCGCCGTCACGCTGTAGCTTTCTTTGCCCGGCGTTGTGGCGCTTAGCCAGGCGTTTTTGGAGCCGTTGCCTTCGGAGGTTGGGATCGAAATCTCGTATTTGTGCAGTTCTTCGACGCCTTTGGCTCCCGCTCCCCAGGTGTATTCCCCATTGTGATCGGTCGCATACGTCTCGGCCACGGTCTCGGCGGTACGCGCGAGCTCCTTCGCCGAAGCATCGTAGGCCCTGCTTTTCTGGCTCAGGAACGACGGGATGGCGATCGCGGCGAGGACGCCGATGATGAGGAGCACAACCAGAAGCTCGATCAGCGAAAAGCCATTCGCGTCCTTCGAGCGCTCATGCAGGCGAGACGGCTTACGGGCGAAGCGACGTTGCAAGCTGCGGGACGTGCGCTGCGACGAACCTGATGAATACAAGATAGCCCTCCGTGGCTTGAACTGGCGGCCGAGCTATCTCGTTAGAGATCCCTGACTTTGCGCCCTCGCCTCACGACGAGTTTGCCTTTTCAGCGTTGATTGTCCGGTGCGGGAAACAGTGTAAGCACAGATTTACTCATGTTGAGCAAACTGGACGAATGTTCTAGTCGCGTCCACTTCGCCATCATCGTGTCCAGGCAACACCACGGCGCCGCGCCAATTTCCTGTCGATCGAGCCGCGTATCTCAAGCGACCGGCGAGCCGCTCGTTGAGCGCCCCTCCTCATCCTGCACCTCCATATACCGCAGCACCACCCGTCCGAGCACCAGCACGTCGCCGTTGCGAAGATCCGCCTGGCTTACACGGCGGCCGTTGACGAACGTGCCGTTGGAGCTGCGGTCATCCAGGACCCGCGCGCCCGTGCGTCGGTGTACGAGGATTGCGTGGCGTCGTGAGACCGAGTCCTCGTCGAGGCGCAGATCGGCAGCGATGCCGCGGCCGATGTGCATCACGCCCCGGCCCAGCGGTATCAGCAGTGTCTCCTCAGCGGGCCCTTTGACCTCGATGTAGCGGCCCGGCTCGGCGGGCTGGACCGGCGTCGCCTGACGGCGTATACGCTCGTCGAGGCAAGCGATCGCGTCGAACCGCTCGGTGATCCCCTCGGCGGGAGAGGGCCGGATGGGCGCCTGCGTGGGCATACCTCAAGCAAACCGCATACTACTGAGGCGCACCTCAACGATCGTGAAGAAATATTGAAGTGCTGCCTCGGTGCCCTGAGGCGCTACGCCGAGCCCGTGGTTCGCGGTGGGTCCTGGCGCCGAGTCATGCGCTTGGTGCTCCACCAACCCCAGCCGCCGACGGCCACGACCGGAACCACATACAGCATCGAGATGTACCAGTGCATCAGGCATGCGAGCGGGGCCATCGCAATAAAAGCTATCACGCCGTCACCACACTTCCGCGGGTGGCCGATCGTGCCCGTTCGTCGCCACACCGCTCTCCTCGCCGGCTGCAGCCGCGCGTGCGCGGCGACGACGCACGAACAACACAAACAGCAGGCTGGCCAGGACGATCGCGACACCGAGCACGATCACCGCGACGGACGCCTTCGAGCTCTCCGGCGTCCAGAAAAGCTGGCCGGCGATCTCCCCCTTGGTGGCGCCGACAGCGATCGGCACCGTCCATTCGAAGATTTTCGTCAGCTTGCTCTTGTTCTTGACCTCCGGCGGTAACAGCGGCGACATCCAGTGGATGCGATGGTCGTGCCATTCGAACTGCCCCGTGCGGTCGATGACCGTCCACCTCGGCGGACCTTCGGGGTTTCTCGCATCCGCGGGCACCGCGACGTTGCCGTAGAAGCTCTGGTTCAAGTAGTAGGCGGCCGAGTCCAGGTTGACTTCGACCGTGCCGCTAGAGAGCACCCGCGCGTAGGGTTCTCCTTGGTAGCCGTAGACCGTGACCGTCTTGCCGGTGTGGTTGATTAGCAGCAGTCGGTCGGCGAACTCGAGCACCTGCAGGCTCAATCCCGGCACGTTCGGCGTCACGCCGGTGACGTTCGAGCGATAGTTGTAGTTGCTGCCCTGATCGTTGATCGGGCTGCCGCTCTCGGTGGTTGAGATCGACGCTTCCGCGGCACTCGCCGGGGTGGCCACGAGCAGCGACGGTGCCAGGGCGCCGGCACAGACGAGGACGAGGATCAGGCGACGAAGCACGCCTCAGAAACCGTATCGCAGCGGCGGCGCGATCACGCGCCTACCGAGGAGAGCAGCCACAGCCCGAAGCTCGTGAGGGCGACCATCACCGCGAGCATCCAATACTGGCTGCGGACCGCCTCTTCGGGGTCGCTGTAGAGCACCAGCGCACGGTCGTGCGCCAGCGTCAGTCCGCCCACGTGGCCGCCCAGCAGCGCAGCGACCTGGACATACCAGATCCCCGCATAGGAGATGATGTGGTAGTCGATCTGGTAGCCGCTGGTGCCGAACAGGTTCGCGCCGTTGCCGAGCGGGTCGGAGGCCAGGTAGATGATCGACTGGCCGTTCCAGAGCAGTAGCGAGAAGTAATGCGCGAGCACGTATGCGAACGCAATCGGTACGAGCGTGTGCGCAAAGTTGCGGTAGAGGGTCGCCGTCTCGTAGCGTGCGCTGACGCCCCTGACCCCGATGATCCCCAGGCGATAGACCGCCACGATCAACAGGATGCAGAGGACCAGGCCGAGCGAGCCCGCCAGCTCATATGCCGGCCTGGAGCTGAAGCCGAGGCCCGAGAAGACGCTCTGAAGGCTCGGCTCGTTGTTACGCCAGATGCCGCCGTTTGAGAAACCGTCGAACGTCGTCGTGCCGATGAGCGTGCAGATGAATGCCACCGTGCCCGTGCCGATCTCGAGATCCGTGATCCCACTCAAGGGCCGGCGCAGGTAGAGCGTGCCGTCCGGGCCGCGTACGAGCGCCGAGAGCCTGCCGAGCAGGGAGAAGTAGACGCCGAAGCCGTCCGCCTGCCCCTCCCAGGTCTCCACGCCGAAGAGCCCCATGCCGGCGAGCATCACCAGGAAGTAGCCGAGCGACAGCGCCGCCAGGGTCGAGGGCCGGTCGCGCAGCGCCTGTTCGTAGACAAGCTCCAGCCAGGCGAAGCCGGCGATCCCGGCGACCGCCGGCCACATGCCCAGCCACTCGGGATAGCGCAACGGCGGGCTCGAGCGTCCGCCACGCAGCGAGCGCGCGAGGAACGCGAGCGCGCGCGCGCAGGTGCGCCAGGGGTTCAGGGCCCGGAAGATGTCGCCGAAGAGCACGCTCGCCACCGGCATCCCGACCCAGTAGATGACATAGATGAAGGACACCGAGAAGTTCGCCAGCGGCACCTGGGCGCCGGCGAAGCCGCTGTAGATGACGAGCGCCAGCAGCCCCACCCCAATGGCGCCGGCGAGCGATTCGAGCGCAGGCGGCAGCGGGCACAGCCGCCGTAGGCGGGGCGACTGCAGCTGAGGGGTGCGCCATAGCGTCGAGAGCGCCACGAAGGACACCACCAGCACGATCGCCGCCGCCCAGCTGAAGAGCCACACGGGGATCGGCAGGTCCGCCTTGCCGACGATCCCGTGGGCCTCTGCGCTTGCTGGGAACAGGAGCGCCGCGACGCCGAGGCCACCTACGAGGACCGGCGCAACGACGACACCCAGGCCACCGAGCAGCGATGGCAGTGTGCGGCGGGGCGTGGCCTTCATGCCCGCGGCAGTCTACGGGCCGGTGGGAGAGGAGATGTGCGGTTGGCTTGCGCCCTGCTCTGAGAACGCGCCGAACCCTTACCCTCCAGCGAGATGACCGTCGTTCCCCTCGCCGTCTCCAGCGACGTCTCGGCCGCCTTCCAGCTGGGCCCCCTCGCGCTCCTCGGTCTGCTCTATGCGCGGCGCGTGCGCACGCTCGCGCTGGATGGCCACCCGGTGCCCGGCTGGCGCCAGGCGTGCTTCTACTCGGGGTTCGTCGTCATCGGCGTCGCGCTCACCTCACTCGGCGCGGCCAGCCAGGACCTGCTGTTCGTGCACATGATCGAGCACCTGCTGCTGGGCGACATCGCGGCGCTCTTGATCGTCCTTGGCCTCACCGGCCCGCTGCTCGCGCCCGTATTGCGCATCCGGCTGTTCGATCGCCTGCGCGCGCTCGCGCATCCCGCCGTGGCCTTTCCGCTGTGGGTGATCGATCTGTACATCTGGCATCTGCCCGTCTTCTACCAGGCGGCCCTCCGCCATACGGGTGTGCACGCGCTCGAGCACGCGATGTTCCTGGGCTTCGGCGTGAACATGTGGATGTGCCTGTTCGGGCCGCTGCCGACGCCGAGCTGGTTCGGCAACCTCGGCAAGCTCATCTACATCATCGCCGTCCGCCTCGCCGGCACAATCCTCGGCAACGTCTTCCTGTGGTCGGGCACGGTCTTTTACCCCTACTACATCCACGGCGACGCGATCTACCACATCTCCCCCGTCGCCGATCAGAACATCGCTGGGGCAGTGATGATGGTCGAGGAGTCAATCCTCACCCTCGGCCTGTTCTGCTGGCTGTTCCTGCGCGCCGCCCGTGAGAACGAGGAGCGCCAGGAGCTGCTCGACTTCGCCCACGCTCAGGGTCTCGAGCTGACCGACGCCCGCGCCACGCGCGCGGTTGCCGCCGGACGCGGCGCCGAGCTGCGCCAGCGCCTCGAATCGCGCGTGGGCACCGCTGAGCGTTCGTGAGCTTCTCGAAACCGGTGCCCCGGTGCGCGGCCGTCCGCGGAGAGCTATCCTGCGGACATGTGCGCAGGTTGTGCAATGGCAGCCGCCTCGGCCGCCACAGGCTTCAGGTCGTGGCTGCAGACCCACAACTTCGGCTGGCTCACCCCGCGCCGGCTGCGGGGGTTGACGATCGGCGCGATGTGCGCCGCCGGTCTCGTCTCGACGATCGGGTTCAGCGGCTCAACGCCCCCGAGCGCCCACGCCGGCACGCCCACGGTGACGGCATCGTCCGCGCATCGCTGAGCAGCTGACCGTTCTGGACGTCGCAGGCCAAGCCGGGCCAGGACGCAGTCAGTGACGTGTGCTCCGCACACGAGCACACGAGCACACGAGGACACGAGGACACAGCCTGGCGCCGCGCATGCGGCGTCCTCAGGCCTTACAGCTAGCCGCCTGCGACCGCGGGCAGAATCGTCAACTCCGCGCCGTCGCTCACTGGCGTGGCCAGCCCGTCGAGAAAGCGAATGTCTTCGCCGGCCAGGTAGACGTTCACGAAGCGCCGCAGTGAGCCGTCATCGTCTGAGATTCTCGCCCGCAGCTCGTCGAAGCGCTCGTACAGGCCGTCCAGCACCTCCTGCACCGTCGTCGCCCCGTCGATCTCCGCCTCCGCCTCGCCACCGGCCACCGCCCGCAGTTGTGTCGGGATCTTTACTACCACGGCCATCAGACCGTTACCACCTCGGGCACGCTGGTTTCAAAGGACTCGACTGTTGGCTCGATCGTGTGAGTCTCGAACGTGCCGCGCACCGCGTCTAGGGTCTTCAGTCCCTCGCCGGTGATCACCAGCACGACGCGCTCGTCTTGGTCGATATCCCCACGCGCGGCGAGCTTGGCGAGAACCGCGGTCGTGACGCCGCCCGCGGTCTCGGTGAACACGCCTGTCGTCTCCGCCAGCAACTTGATGCCCGCGCGGATCTCGTCGTCTGAGACGGCATCCACAGAGCCGCCTGTGCGACGTGCCAGATCGAGCGCGTACGGACCGTCGGCGGGGTTGCCGATCGCCAGCGACTTGGCGATCGTGCTGGGCTTCACCGGCCGGCAGACCTCCTGGCCGGCGGCGAACGCGCTCGCCACGGGCGAGCAGCCCTCGGCCTGGGCGCCGTTCATCCGTGGCAGCTGCGGCGCCGGCCCACCGATCGAAGATCGACCAGCGCCCTCGAGCAGCCCCAGCTCGCTCCACTCCTGGAAGCCCCTGGCGATTTTTGTGAACAGCGATCCCGAGGCAACCGGAACCACACAGCGGTCCGGCAGCTCCCAGCCCAGCTGCTCTGCGATCTCGAACGCGAGCGTCTTTGAGCCCTCGGCGTAGTAGGGGCGCAGGTTGATATTCACAAACGCCCAATCCCTCTCAGCGCACAGCTCCGTGCACAGGCGATTGACGTCGTCGTAGCTACCCTCAACGCCCACCAGCTTGGTCCCGTAGACCCCGGTCGCAAGAATCTTCTGCTCCTCTAGATCCGCAGGAATGAAGACGTAGGACTCCATTCCCAGCGCCGCCCCGTGGGCCGCCACGGAGTTGGCGAGGTTGCCCGTCGAAGCGCAGGCGATCGTCTCGAACCCCAGCTCTCGCGCGCGCGTGACGGCAACTGAGACGACACGGTCCTTGAACGAGTGGGTCGGGTTGGCGGCGTCGTTCTTGACCCACACCTCGCGCAGGCCCAGCCTCGCGGCCAGCCGGTCGGCGCGGATCAGCGGCGTGCAACCCGCTGGCAACCCCACGCGTGAGGCCAGCCTCCCAGATGGACCTGGGGGGCCGCCCGCCAAGGGGAGAAAGTCGGCGTATCGCCAGATGTTCTGAGGACCGCCCTGGATCCGGCGTCGCAGCTCGCCGACATCGCACCCCAGGCGACTGTGGTCATAGGCGACCTCCAGCGGCCCGAAGCAGCGCTCGCACACATACAGCGCCTCGAGCGGGTACTCCGCCTTGCACTCCTTACACTCCAGATGACTGACAGCCATTAGGGCTCCTTCGCTCTAGTCTTCGCCGTGTCACCGGTGTGGCGAAGAGCACGAAGGCCCGCCACACATCTCTCTGGAATTGGCACCTTCCCGCTGTGACGTAACGGTGGTTGCCGGGGTTTCGTAGGGCCAGTCCCTCCACCCCTCTGGATGTGTCCAGCTATGTCTGGTGCGAAAGTATAGCGAGCGTATCGGCGAAAGCAAGGGGATTCGGTAACGCTCCCGCGGGCCCGGTGTAGGAGCCTTGCGATGAGTATCCCAACGCGCGAGCCGACCAGCGCCGCCATACCTCCCGCGCGTGAACGTGAGCATGACGACGAGGGGGCAACGACAGCGACCGGCGTCTTCGAGCCATCCTCTCCGGCGATCAAGCGACGCATGCTGATCATCGTCAACCCCTATGCGACCACGGTCTCCGACCGTCTGCGCCATCTGGTCGTCTACGCCTTGCAGGGACGCTTCGAGGTCGACGCGGTGGACACCGAGGCCCGCGGCCACGCGACCGAGCTGTGCCGCGAGGCCGCGCACGAGGGCTATGACGTGGTGGTGGCCTTCGGCGGCGACGGCACCGTCAACGAAGCGGCCAACGGCCTCCTTGGCTCCCCCACACCGCTCTGCTGCCTGCCCGGCGGCTCGGCCAACGTGTTCGGCAAGATGCTCGGCATACCCGGGGAGCTCGTCGATGCCACCGAGCACCTGTTGGCGATGGCCGATGATTGGCGCCCCCGCAAGGTCGACCTCGGGGTCGTCAACGATCGCTGCTTCACCTTTGCCTCCGGCCTTGGCCTGGATGCAAGCGTGGTCCAGCGGGTCGACGCGAATCCACGCCTGAAGGCGCGCCTGGGCGCCTACTACTTCACGTGGGTGGCGTTCAGGACTTTCTCCCGCCGCTACCTGGTCAAGCCGCCGCGGATGGTCGTGCGCACCCGCGGCCAGGAGCTCCACGGGGTCACCGCAATCGTCCAGAACGGCTCGACCTTCACCTACTTCCACAACCGTCCGATCGAGATCGCCGACGGCGCCGCCCTGGACTCGGGCGCGCTCACCGGCGGGGTGCTCCACCGTGCCACGCCTCTCTCGATGCCGTTCATCGCCTGGCGCGCATTCTCGCGCCGCGCGCGCGTGACCAGTCACCGGCAGGTGACCGGGCTTGCAGACATGAATGAGCTCACGGTTCGCAGCGCCGATGGCCGCCCCCTCCCTCTCCAGGTCGATGGCGACTATCTCGGGGAGGTCTCCGAGGCGCGCTATTCGATAATGCCGCAGGCGCTTTGCGTCGTTTCCTAGGCCGAAGTTCCTGCGGTAGTCACTGGTGATTGGGGCCGGGATCGCTGTGTTTGTGGGGGTTTCCGGCCTTTTTGTGGGTGTTAGTGTAGTCACTAGTGTCTGTCTGGTGGGGCTGGTAGGTTATGTTCATGCCGAGGAGACAGGCCCAGTCTGGCGCGATGCACGTGGTCACGAACCGTGTGCGGCATGGCGAGCGGGAGTACACCTCGACTCTGTTGCGCCGCTCCTACCGGGAGGGCGGCAAAGTCCGCAAGGAGACGCTCGCGAATCTCTCGCACCTGCCGCCGGATGCGATCGAGCTGATCCGTGGCGCGCTGCGCGGAGAGTCCTACGTCCCGGCCGGCGAGGCGTTTGAGATTGAGCGCTCGCTTCCCGCCGGGCACGTGATGGCTGCGCTGCTGATGGCTCGCCGTCTCGATCTGGCCAGTTCGCTCGACCGCAAGCCCTCGCGGGAGCGCGATCTGGTGATGGCGATGATCTGCCAACGGGTGATCGCGCCCGCCTCAAAGCTAGCCACGGCGCGCTCGCTTGGCTGCACGACACTCGCCGAGGAGTTGAACGTTAATGACGCTGACGAGGACGATCTCTACGCCGCATTGGACTGGCTGCTCGATCGCCAGGAGCGCATTGAGGATCGCCTCGCGCGCCGGCATCTAAAAGACGGTGAGCTGGTCCTCTACGACGTGTCCTCTTCGTATTTCGAGGGGCGTTCGTGCCCGCTGGCGCGTTTGGGGTATTCGCGTGATGGCAAGCGCGGCACACCCCAGGTCATCTACGGCCTTTTGTGTGACAAGCCCGGGCGCCCGATCGCGGTGGAGGTGTTCTCCGGGCAGTTGCACGACGACGCGACGCTGCCTGCCCAGATCACGAAGCTCAAGCAGCGGTTCCGCCTTGAGAGCGTGGTCGTGGTCGCTGACCGCGGGATGGTCACCAAGGCCAACATGCAGGCACTCAAAGACACCGAGGGGATCGGGTGGATCACCGCTTTGAAGGCGCCGCAGATCAAGAAGCTCGCCCGGGATGGTGTGCTGCAGCTCTCGCTCTTTGACGAGCAGAATCTCGCCGAGATCACTGCTGAGGACTATCCGGGTGAGCGCCTGATCGTGTGCCGCAACCCGCTCGTCGCAGCCGAGCGCACCCGCAAGCGCGAGGAGCTCCTGCAAGCAACCGAGCGTGACCTGCAGCAGATCGCTGATCGCGTGCAGAAAGGCACACTCACCGGTGCCAGCGAGATCGGTCTGGCCGCCGGTCCGGCCGTCAAGCGTTACAAGATGCGCAAGCACTTCGACCTACAAATCACCGACCGGAGCTTCACCTTCACACGCAAGACCGAGCAGATCACCAACGAGGCCGCGCTAGACGGCATCTACATCCTGCGGACCGGCCTCACCACGCAGGAGTGCTCCACCAGCGATGTTGTGCGCTCCTACAAGAACCTCGAGCAAGCCGAGCGCGCGTTCAAGACGTTCAAGGGACCAGAACTACAAATCCGTCCGATCCACCACCACCTCGAGACCAGGGTCCGCGCCCACATCTTCCTCTGCATGCTCGCCTACTACCTCACCTGGCATCTGAAGGCCGCCTGGGCGCCACTGACCTTCAAGGACGAAAACCAGCCCGTCCCAGTCGACCCCGTCGCCAAGGCCGCCCGGTCCACCGGCGCGAAGCGCAAGGCACAGACCAAGCACACCACCACCGGGCAACCCTGTCACAGCTACAAGAGCCTGCTCTCAGAGCTCGCGACCCTCACCCGCAACACGATCCGCCTCCAACACACCGACGCCACCTTCCAGAAGCTCGCTCAGTCAACCAATCTGCAAGCCCACGCACTACACCTCGCCGAACTCACACCCCCCAACACGTAGACACGAGCCCGACAGCACGCCCAGCGCAAAAACCCAAGCGCAGAGCCAAACCCCCCACCCCACCACAGGGAACTTCGGGCTAGCCCCAAACACCGCACACCGGGAATGGGACGAGTTGGCTCGATTGTTGGGGTGGTGGTGCTTGCGTGCTCGCTGCTTCTCGCCAGCGGCGTGTGGGTGAGCGCCTCGGCGAACGCCGCCGTGTCGGTCAGCTCCAACTGGGCCGGCTACGTCGCCGTGCCGTCGGTGAGTGTCGGCTCGCGCTTCAGCAGCGTGTCGGGTTCCTGGACGCAGCCGAGCGCGACCTGCAGCGCGGGTGAGGAAACGTACTCTGCGGTGTGGGTGGGGCTTGGCGGCTCTCGCAAAAATGCGCGTTCTCTGGAGCAGATCGGTACTGGCGCGGATTGCACGCGCTCCGGGAGCGCGCACTACTCCGCTTGGTATGAGCTGCTTCCCGCGGGACCTGTGAACCTGACGCTCAAGGTGCATCCCGGCGATCAGATGTCCGCGTCGGTGACGGTGAGGGCCCATGAGGTGACGTTGAGAATCCGTGATCTGAGCACCGGCGCGCGCTTCTCGAGAACCCAGCGTGTCTCGAAGTTCGACGTCTCTTCGGCTGAGTGGATCGTCGAGGCGCCTTCGGTGTGCTCTAGCACGAGCTTCTGCGCGACACTGTCGCTCACCAACTTCGGGACGGTGGCGTTCTCGAGCGCGACGGCGACCGCGCACGGGCACACCGGCGCGGTCGAGGACCCGGACTGGTCGGCCACTACCCTCGAACTGCGCCAGAACGCCGGCGCGACTGCCCCCGGGCCCGCCGCAGCTCGCAACCAATTCGCGCGCGCGTTGACGGTTGCCACGCCCTCATCGGCGTCCGGCTCTGACGGGTCCTTCGCGGTGACCTGGAACGAACAGAGGATCCAGACTGAACAACCCTCCGTACCCACGCTGCCCGGCTTCAATGGCGGCCCACCTTGAGCCAAGCGAGGTTTGGGGCACTGATACACGGTGCGGTGCGCTCATACACTTATCTAACGGTTTCTTTACGGGACTCTTGGTTGGCGCGGGGATGCTTGGTGTCACCGTGTCTCGCGTCTGCGCGAGACACGGTGCCTTCTTTGCTCTGCAACCTCTGACTGAAGGAACCTGTGTCTAAACGCAACGAACGACCTTGGTTGGTAATTGCCCTCAGCGTACTGTGCATCGTGGCGATCGTCGTCGCGTACACGACTGTGGGGCAGGCATCGCAGAGCACGGTGCAGAGCACCCGGACGGCCACGGTGGCGAAGGGCGTTGTGCAGTCGACTGTGTCGGGGAGCGGAACGCTCAAGCCCGCAGCGGACATCGGCGTCAACTTCGCCGCAAGCGGAACGCTCAAAGGAGTCTTTGTGAGCGTCGGCGACCACGTCAAAGGCGGTCAGCTACTCGCCGAAATCAACCCGAGCAGCGCGGAGTCGAGCCTGCACTCGGCGGAAATCGCCCTGACTACCGATGAGGCCTCCTATCAGGACGCGGTCAAGGGACTCACGCCCGCCGAACAGCGCCAGGCCGAAGTCAGCGCCGAACAGTCACGAGCGTCGGTCAACTCCGCCAAGCAGTCGCTCAAGCAGGCCCAGCAGACAGCGAAATCCGAACAGTCCTCGGCCAGCGTGACCGTCGCGCAGGATGAAGTCTCGCTGAAGAGCACCGAACAGTCGGTTGCCGTCGAAGCCAGGAGTCAGCAGGACGCGGTCAACCAGGACATAAGCCAGCGCAGCACAGATGAAAAGGCCGTCGTTGAAGCCAAGTCTCAGGTTGAAGAAGCGAAGTCTCGGGTTGAAGAAGCGAAGTCACAGCTCGCGACCGAAAAGAACAAGTCGCCGTCCAACGAACAGAAGGTCAGCGCGGCTGAATCGAAGCTCAGCTCGGCTGAATCGAAGCTCAGCTCGGCCGAATCGGCTGTCAAGTCAGACGAAGCGAAAGTGGTTCAGGACGGCTACACGATAACCAGCGCGCAGAACAATCAGGCGGCGGGGACCGTCAAGGGCCAGCAGTCGATCGACAGCGCGCGCAACGCGGTCGCCAGCGCGAAGAAGACCAAGGCCTCGACCAAGCTCCACAACGACCAGACGATCGCGCAGGCGCGGACCACCCTGTCAAGCCAGGAACTATCGCTGCAGTCCACCCTGGCCTCCAATGAAGTCAAAGCGGCGCCGGCGAAAGCGTCGACTGTGGTGAGCGCCGAGAACACCGTCAAGAGCGCGCGCATGACGGTCGAAAAAGCACGCCAGACGCTCTCGGAAACGAAGCTCTACGCACCCACTGAAGGCGTGATCGCGTCGATCAAAAACACGGTTGGCGAAAGCGTCTCGGGCACGGGCTCAGAAGCGTCATCCACCAGCAGCGGCTCGGGTGCGAGCAGCGCCACCGGCAGCAGTGGCGCCGGCGGCAGCAGCAGTGGCACCGGCGGCAGCGGTACCAGCGGCACGAGCGGGAGCGGCACGAGCGCAACGGGCAAAGGCGGCGGAACCAGCGGAGCCGGCGGCAGCGCCGCGACCGGCGGCACCGGCACAGGTACCAGCGGCACGAGCGGTACCGGCTCGGGTGGGACTGGCACCAGCGGAGCCGTCGCGACCGGGACCAGCGGCACGGGCACCAGCGGAGCCGGGACCAGTGGCGGCAGCGGAGCTGGGAGCGGGAGTGGACCGTCGGAAGCCGGCGTTGCGACGAGCACCAGCGATAGCGGTGGTGGTGTGTTTCACGACCTCGTCGACACGAGCTCCACGAGCAGCGCCGGCAGCGGTGGGGATCGCGAGATCGCTGCCACGAGCAGTGCCGGCGGCGCGAGCACCAGCGGTGCCGGCGGCACCGGCACCAGCAGCACGAGCAGCGAAAGCAGCACCAGCAGTTCGTTCATCGAACTGGTTGACGTGCAGGGCTACCAGGTCGTGGTGCCGCTGAGCGAATCTGAAATCGGCAACGTGCATGTCGGACAGGTCGCCACGGTCACCGTCGAAGCGCTCGAAGGCCGCAAGTTCGCCGCTCAGGTGGTGAGCTTGCCTGTTCTCTCGACGAGCAGCAGCGGCGCGGCGAGCTATAGCGTCACCTTCCAGCTCGAACAAACCGCGCCCGGGTTGAAGCCCGGTATGAGCGCGACCGCCGAAGTCGTCGTCAAACAGGCCGAAGGCATCAACGTCCCGACCAGCGCGATCACGGGCGGTAGCGTGACCGTTGAGCGCGGCGGCAAGCAGGTCAGCCAGGCCGTAACGACAGGGCTGGCGGGCAACAGCAGCACGATCATCCTCAGCGGCCTGAAGGCTGGAGAAACGGTGCTTCTGCCGGCGTCGAGCAACACGAGCGGCGCAAGCCTGACCTCCAAACTGGGCAGCGGCCGTACTGGCGGCGGCCTCGGCGGCGCGGGAGGCTTCGGCGGAGGCGGCTTCCCCGGCGGCGGACCCCCGGGAGGATGACGCTTTGATGCGTGCAAGGCACCCCCACCCTGGCGCTGGAGGGCGAACGCGGCCTGCTCGCGAGCGGCCCCTTGTCGAGCGGGCCCGCTCCGCGCCGCAACCGCCGGCGAGTCGTGGCCGGCGCCAGCGACCACTAGCAATTCAGGTGCACGAAGTCACAAAGACCTACGAGCTTGGGCAGATCAAGGTGCGCGCGCTGCGCAATGTCTCACTGCAGATCGAGCGCGGCGACTTCGTCGCGATCATGGGCAGCTCAGGCAGCGGCAAGAGCACCCTGATGAACATTCTTGGCTGCCTGGACATACCCACCAGCGGCAGCTATCTGATCGACGGCGTGGATGTCTCAAGCCTGGACGAGGACGATCTCTCCGACCTGCGCAGCCGCAAGATCGGCTTCGTCTTTCAAAGCTTTAACCTCGTCTCGCGCACGAGCGCGATCGCCAACGTGGAGCTCCCGCTCGCCTACGCGGGAGTCGACCGCGCAACGCGCCGCCAGCGCGCAGAGGATGCGCTGAGCGCGGTCGGCATGGCCAACCGTCTGCACCATCAGTCATCCGAGCTCTCGGGTGGGCAGCAGCAGCGGGTAGCAGTCGCGCGGGCGATCGTCACCAACCCAACGCTGATCCTCGCCGATGAGCCGACCGGAAACCTCGACTCGCACTCCACCGAGGGCGTGCTGAAGATCTTTGCGCGACTGAATGAAGAAGGCCGGACCGTGATACTGATCACCCACGAGCCCGATGTCGCCGACCTGGCTAAGCGGGTGGTCACCTTGAGCGACGGCGAGGTCATGGAGGACCGCCGGGTCGCCGGCGCGCATGACGCCCCGCCCGCGCTGCGCGACCTGAAGTCCGCCCACCACGCGACCGACACCGGCGCTCTGGAGGCGAAGCCGTGATTGGCCCCGAGACACTTCGCATCGCGTGGGGCGGGATCACCGCGAACAAGCTGCGCTCCGGCCTGACGATCCTCGGGATGACGATCGGGGTCGCTTCGGTGATCGTGCTGATCGCCGTTGGCAATGGCTCCTCCAAGGCTGTCAAGTCTCAGATCCAAAGCCTCGGGACAAACGTGCTGCTCGTGATGGCGGGCGCCGGACGTGGGGGCCCACGCGCGTCCAGCTCGACGAGCATCTCGCTGACCAAGGCGGACGCCGAAGCGCTGCAGAACCCCAACCTCGCGCCGGATGTCAAAAGCGCCTCGCCGGTAGCCGAGGCGAGCAGCGTGAAACTCGTCTACAACGGCTCGAGCTTCGAACCGTCGTCGTTTATCGGCACCACGCCCTCCTATCTGACGGCCCACAGCTACAAGCTTGCCGAAGGCGCTTCGCTCACCTCCGAAGACGTGAGCAAGCACAAGCGCGTGGCCGTGATCGGCCAGGAAGTCGTGCAGGAACTGTTCGCCGGCTCAAGCGCCGTCGGGCAGAACATCAAGGTCGATGGCAGCACCTTCGAAGTGGTCGGCGTGCTTGCCAAAAAGGGAACGAACGGCACCACCAACGAGGACAACGTGGTGATGGCCCCGATCACCACGGTGCAGAGCACGCTCACCGGCGCCGGCTCGATCAACTCGATCACGGTCGAGGCGAAGTCCGAATCAGCGCTCAACGCCGCCGAAGGCGAGGTCACACAGATCATCGAGGAACGTCACAAGATCAAGAACACCTCCGAACCGGGCTTCAGCGTCCTGAACCAAGGGTCGCTGCTGTCGACCTCGAGCTCCTCCAGCAGCGTGTTCACGGCACTCCTCGGAGAGGTGGCCGCGATCTCGCTGCTCGTCGGCGGGATCGGCGTCATGAACATCATGCTCGTGAGCGTCACCGAGCGCACCAGGGAGATCGGCATCCGCAAGGCGCTCGGCGCCCGCCGCTCGGATATCCTCACCCAGTTCCTGACCGAGGCCTTGCTGGTCTCGCTGATCGGGGGCGTCACGGGCGTGCTCGTCGGCGTGCTCGGCAGCCAGTTCAAGATCGCCGGTGTCCAGCCGGAAATCGCGACGTACTCGATCTTCCTGGCGTTCGGCGCGGCGGCGCTGTCCGGCCTGTTCTTCGGCACCTACCCCGCCGCTCGCGCCGCCGCGCTGCGACCGATCGAAGCGCTGCGCTTTGAGTGAGCAACCTTCCCCCATAGAGGAGTCCGCCATGCCAGACGAGCAACAGACAATCCACGACCCCGCCGTCCAGGCGCCGGAGACGCTCGCGTATGAGCCGAGCGAGGACGAGCAGGATGACTGGACCGAGGAGCCCGAGAAGCTGGAGCTGCCTGCTCGGCCGCGCCGGCGGCTGCTCGGGGCAGGCGCGAATCCCATTGCCCTCGCGTTACTCGGCGCGCTGCTGATCACCGGCGGGTTCATCGCCGGGGTGCAGGTGCAGAAGGGCGAAAGCTCATCCGGGTCCTCTAGCGGCACCGCAGCAAGCCTCGCCTCGCGCTTCGCAGCGCTGCGCGGCGGAGGCACATCGAGCACCGGCACCAGCTCCGGCAAAACCCCGACGGGCGGCGCTGGCGGCGGCTTCCCTGGCACGGGCACCGGCGGCAGCCGACCAACCACCGGCACCGTCGCCTACCTCGCCGGGAGCACCCTCTATGTGACCAACTCTGAAGGCAACACCGTCAAGGTCCACATATCGGGCGCAACGAGCGTGACCAAGACCGTGAAAACGAGACTCAAGGGTATCTACCCGGGTGAAACGGTGACGGTCACCGGCGCCACCGGCTCGAATGGGACTGTCAGCGCCGAATCGATCAGCGTCGGCTCATCGGGCACGGGTCTCGCGGCGCTGCTCGGCGGCTCCGGCAAAACCAGCGGCTCAAGCAGCGGCAGCAGCGGCTCAGCGGCGCTGTTCGGCTCTGGCTAGAGCAATACGACAACTCTCAAACAAGGAACGACAGATGCCCACTCACACGCCTCGCGCTTATCAACCAACAAGCCGCCGCCACATCCGGCCGGTCCTCGCCCTGCTGGTCCTTGGCGCCTGCCTGATGCTGGCGGCGTGCGGAAGCTCCTCCGGCAGCGGCGGTAGCGCCAACTCCGCGAACAGCAAATCGGCGACAACGTCGAGCAACGCCCCTGGGGCCAGCTCTGCCAAGTCCACGGCGCTGCGCGAATGCCTGCAAAAGCAGGGCATCACGCTCCCCTCCGCGCCAGCCGGCGGCAACCCCCAATCGTCTGGGTCGGCGCCCCCAGCCGGCGGTGGATTCAAACTGCCCAAAGGCGAGAGCGCCGCGCAGCTGCAAGCCGCGCTGAAGAAATGCGGTGGCGGGAACTTCCCGGCCGGCGGAGCCGCGCGTTTCGGCGGCGCCGGTTCAAGCAAGACGTTTGCGAAATTCACGGCCTGCATGCGTGAAAACGGTGTCGACCTGCCTGCAGCGAACACCTCGGGCAAAGGCCCCGTGTTCGACACCAAGGGCATCAATACGAGCAGCACGGCCTTCAAGAGCGCCGAGAGCAAGTGCCGCAGCGACCTCGGCGCGGCCGCCGGGGGCGGTGGGCCGCCGAACGGCGGTGGACCTCCGCCGAGCGGCGAAGTTCCGGCCGGCGGCGCTCCGCCCACGGGCGAAGAAGGCTAGTCCGAGATGACCGAAGTGTCGGTATGGCGGGCGTGATCACCGCTCGCAAGCGGATCCTGCGTGCAGTGCTCTCCGCTCTCGCCGCCGGCATGGCCGGCCCGCTGACCGGCTCCGCGCTCGCCGTGAACACCACGGCGAGCGCCGCCGACTCGGCTACGACCCCGACGACGACGTCCACCTCAGCCGAACCCAGTTCAGAAGCGAGCAGTGGCGATTCGTCGTCGACGAGCTCCACCTCGACCACGGAAGCGACGACGACCACACCGACCACGACCACGACCACGACGGCAACAGCCCCGCCCGCCAGCACTCCCGCCGCGCCTGATGTCGAAGGGGCGCCCACGGTAGTGCGCCAGCGAGAACAGCAGAAGACCGCCGGCATGGGCGAACCGAGCACGAGCGCCGGTCCGAACACGAGCAAGAAGAAGACGACCACGGTGAGCAAGACCCCATCCAGTGCCGAGAAGTCTGCAGCTGAAAACAAGGTTGCCCGCACCCCTGAATCGGTGGCCGAGGAAGGGGTGCTCGCCGCGGCGCTGGACTCCTCGGCAGCCTCTGCGCAGGCGCTCGACTTCTACCGGATCCCTCTGTTCCTGCTGCCGGTCTACAAGGCCGCCGCCGTCCAGTACGGCGTCCCGTGGCAGGTGCTGGCGGCGATCAACGAAGTCGAGACCGACTACGGCAACGACCTGTCGGTGTCCACGGCGGGCGCGGTTGGATGGATGCAGTTCATGCCCAGCACATGGCTGCAATACGGCGTGGACGCCCTCGACGCCGGCTACGCCGACCCGTACAACCCTGTGGATGCGATCTTCGCCGCGGCGCGGTACCTGCGAGCCGCCGGCGCCCGGACCGATCTACGTGTGGCGATCCTTGCCTACAACCACTCCGAGGAATACGCCAGCTCGGTTCTGCTCCGGGCTAAGCTGATCTCCGCCTACCCCAAGACCGTGATCTCGACCTTGACTGGGCTGATCGACGCTCGCCTACCCGTGACCGGCAAACGGCTCGTGTGGAGCACGCCGGTCGGAGCGGCCTCCTCGACTTCGAGTGCGACCGCAGGCGCGAGCGCGATCCCGAGCAAGGCCTCGAGCGCCAGCACCCCTGGCTCAACGGCGGCGCCGTCGCCGACCGCCGCCGCGGCGGCCAGCACATCAGGCCCCACCGCGTCCCCGAAGTCGCTCGACTTTGACGAGTTGACCACCGCTCCGAATGCATCGGTCGTAGCCGTCGAGGATGGACGCATCGTGAAGATCGGCGACTCGCACCGACTCGGAAAGTATCTGGTGCTGCGCGACGTCTACGGCGACGTGTTCACATACGCCGGACTCGGCAGCATTGCCCACAGCTACTCGTCGGAGAACTCCGTGAGCACGCCGACGAAGTCCCCCGTGGTGGAAGCGGCCAGCACCCGAGCGCCCATCCCAACGCAGCCAGCCACCGCGGGAACCCAGCCGCCTCTCGAGGAGACATCGCCGCAGAGCAGCCTCCTCTCCTCCAGCCTCGGCCAGCTGTCAGTGTCGTTGACTGTCGAGGCACAAGTGTCCGCCGGGAGGTCCACCGCCCGCGCCGCTGCCGCACGTACGGCCAGTAAGGCAAAGCAGGGCACAGCTAAGAATGTCGCGCTGCGGCGCGGATCGGTGGTCGCAAGCGGCACCGTGCTCGGCCAAGTGAGCATTCCCAGCGGCGACCGCGATGGTCACCTGCGCTTTGCCATTCAACCCGCGGGCGACACGAGCACGATCGACCCAGGCCCGGTACTGGCCAACTGGAAGCAACTGCAAACGGCACTGCACCCGCAGGGAGCTAAGGCAACAAACGCCCTGCTCGGGGCAACCACGAGCGATCTCTTTTTGATGTCCAAGGACCAGCTCGATAGCACCGTACTCGCGGACCCCGATATTACGATGACCGCCTGCGACCGCCGGGAAGTAGCGGCCGGCAGGGTCGACAAGCGCGTGCTCGCGGTGCTTGCCTTCCTCTCGCGCAGCGGCCTGGCCCCGACCGTCAGCGCGCTGCGCTGCGGACAGGATCAATACACGGCATCGGGTGCCCTCTCTGCGCAACACAACGGCGACGCCGTGGACATCGCGGCGATCAACGGCATTGCGATCGCGCACCACCAAGGAGCCGGCACAATCACCGATCTGACGATCCGTGCGCTGCTGACGCTGCCGAGCGGATTCGTGCCTCACGAAATCGTCAGCCTGACGCGGTACCCGGGGGCGAGCAACACGCACGCCGAGGCGTCTTCCGCGAAGGAGATCCGTCTCCAGTTCAGCCCGACCACGGCGTCCGCCGCGCACCTCGCGCGCGCCGGGCGCAACGCGCCGGCGCCGCTTGAGACGGCCACGAGCGCACTGAGCGCCGCTCAGTGGAACCAGTGGATGACGCGGGCGGCAACGTTGCCGGCCCCGACCGTCGCTACCAAGCCGAGCTCCGCCGCCGTCACCGACCCGGGGCGTGGCTAACGTCCCGGTCGCTCACGCCGTCGAAGTGGTCGGTGGGTGCGGGCGGCCGTTCTGTGTTACCGGGACACCGAAGCTCACGGTCAGACGGGCGCCGCCGCCGGGCGCGTTCTCGGCCTTGACGTAGCCTCCGTGTGCTTCGGCGGCTTGGCGCACGATCGCGAGCCCGAGCCCGGAACCGGGGAGCTTGCGCGCCCGGTCGGCTCGATAGAAACGATCGAACACGAACGGGAGATCGGACTCCTGAAAGCCCGGCCCGTGATCGCGAACGCTCAGCACGCCCTCTCGCAGGCTGATCTCGATCGTGCCGTCGGCAGGGCTCCACTTGCGGGCGTTGTCGAGCAGGTTCGAGACGGCGCGGTTGATGCGATCCGCCTCGCCGCTGAGGACGGTCGGCTCGAGGCTCACCTGCAGCTGCACCTCGCCGCGTCTTTGGGCTCGCTGCACCGCGTGCTCGACGATCTGGTCGAGATGTACGGCATCGTTGGCCGGCTCCGTCTGGGTCTCGCGCGCGAGCTCGACCACATCGCTGACCAGTGAGGTCAGCTCGTCGAGTTCCTCGACGATGTCGTCCTGAATGCTCGCTTGATCCTCCGCGGGAAGACGGTCGGCTTCGCGCAGGATCTGGATGTTCCCGCGCAGCGTCGCGATCGGTGTGCGTAGCTCGTGGCTCGCGTCGGCGACGAGATGTCGCTGGGCCTGCACGGAGCGCTCCAGCACGTCAAGGGTGCGATTGAAGCTCGCCGCCAGCCGAGCAATCTCGTCATGGCCCGTGACATCCAGCCGCTGAGAGAGATCCAGCGTGTCGCTCAAGACCTCCGCTCGTCTCGTGAACCGCGCGACCGGCACCAGCGCCGTACGCGCCACCAGGGCGCCGAGAACGGCTGCGATCGCGATACCGGCCAGGCCCACGAGTGCGAGCAAAATCAGGATCTCGTTCAGCTCGTGGTCGACCTGGGTGAGAGGCAACGCGATCACGACCGCGCCCAGCGACCCAGCGCCCACCGTGATCACACGCAGATGGGTCCCCTTGACAGTCCGATCGGACAGCGCCCGCCCGCTGCCGCGCGCCGCGATCGCCCGATCCCGAGCGTTGGGTGGGATCCTCGGCGAGGAGCCCTGCCCGCCTGGAACACTGATCTGACCGCTCGTGGACACGAACTGGACATAGCCGGAGGCGGCACCGAACTGAGGTGGCTTGACAGCCCGAGGGAACCCGGCCGGCAACTTCGCGCCACGCGGCAGACCACCACGAGCAAACGCCGCGGCTGGAGGCAGACCACCAACGCCGGTGAATATCTGGGCGCGCTGACGCAGATACCCGTCGACCTGGCCACGCAGATCGGCACGGACTACGACATACACGGTCACCGCGGCACCCAGCACCGCCAGCACGACCGCGAGTCCCGCGACGGCCGCGATCCGCGCACGCAAAGTCATGGCTCACGCAACACGTATCCGACGCCCCACACGGTTTGGATCAGCGGCCGAGCGCCTACGTCCTCGAGCTTGCGTCGCAGATAGCCGACATACACCCGCAGCGCGTTCGAGGACGCTCCAAAGTCATAGCCCCACACACGCTTATAGATATGACTGTGAGCCATCACCTGCCCAGGGTTCAACATGAACAGCTCGAGCAGCTGGTACTCGGTGCGCGTCAACTCCGTGAATCGATCCCCGACCAGCGCGCCATACCTAGCAGAGTCCAGCCGGATCTCAGCAAACGAAAGTAGCTTCGGCGGCGCATCGTCAGGCATCTCGCGACTACGGCGCAGCAACGCTCGCAGACGCGCCTTCAGCTCCTCCACATCAAAGGGCTTGACCATGTAGTCATCAGCGCCGACGTCCAGGCCCTCGACACGGTCGCTGATCGCGCTACGCGCCGTCAGCATCAAGATCGGCACTCTCTCCCCGACCCGTCGCACGCCACGGCACACCTCCAAGCCGTCTATATCGGGCATACCCACGTCCAGCAGCACCACGTCGGGAACATCGCTCGTGATCAAATCGAATGCCTCAGCGCCACCGTCAGCGGTCTGCACCTCATAGCCATCCAGGGTCAACACGCGGCGCAGCATTTCGCGCACACCACGCTCATCATCGACCACGAGAGCCCTCACCCAAGGATTGTGACCTGCCTCCGCCATCCTCTAGAGGATTCCTACGCTTTACTTACACGTCGAGGCGCCACCTCCACGCTCGATGCAGGCGTGGCCAGGGTCGCTCCGATCGACCAACAGGCGGTGCTTCATACGGGCTCCTCCCGCTCGGTCCACTAGGCAACCCCGCCAAGATGCTCGCGCACCCACCGATCACGGGCGATTGGATCGAAGCGGATCCCATCCCCTACTGCTGTTTGTTGATTTGAAATGTAGGCACACGCCTTTCCTTCGCTACCGGTGCCGCTCTCGACCGCTGGCACGTGGGAAAGATCGACCGTGAGCAGTAGTCGTCAGGGGGTTGCGATCCGCAGCGTCAGCTAGGCGGCTTTGGGTTGGGTTCCGGGTTCGCGGCCGGTGCCGGGGAGTGCTCTGGCTTGGAGTAGCTGGTGGAGGCCGTGTGGGGTGCAGCGCAGGACGTTGTGCTGCTCGGTTGGGCTGATCGGCGTGGAGAGTTGGTGCTTGCGGTGGACGATGACGCCCATGACGGGGCGACCGCCGCTGATCTGGGGTGCTTTCTCGAGCAGGGGGATCTGGTCGAGCATTTTGCGTAGTTGTCCGCCTTTGGGTTCGGCGTTCTTGGCGTCGATGATCCAGACGACGCTCTTGTGGCTGTCGTGGACGATCAGGTCGAGGTCGAGTTTCACGCCGGGTGGCTGGACCGGCAGGATTCTCGCCGAAGCGGTGCAGGGAGCCGGGGCCGAGGTCGACAACTGCAGCCCGATGTACTCCAGCGTTCGCGGGCACGAACAGAAGCCGCTCGCTGAAGGCGCGAACGTGATCGCCATCGTCAGCCAGACGCTGGGAGTTGGGTTGCTGGCGGGCTGACAGCGGGACGGGAACGGGGCGAGGACCACAACCACCCGCCAGCACCGCGGTCTTTGAAAATTGAAGAGCTGTCAGTGTTGGGTGCGTTGCAGCCAGCGCTCCAGGAGCGGGTCGACGATCTCAAAGCGCCCGTCGACGCGGATCACGTCGCCGTCGTAGATGAGAGCCTGGGTTGCCTGTTGGGCGACGCTCTTGTCCAGCTCAAAAGCGAGCAGTGTCGTTTTGCTGTAGAGGCTTTGCTGACTGTTTGCCAGCGCAGCCAGTACGCGGCGCTGAGCCGGGGCCGAGCCTAGATCCAGCCAGGTGCGCTCAAAGCGCTCCTTGGTCTCACGATCGACCGCCTCGAGGACCGCTTGGTAGGTCTCCTCGTCGGCGGTTTGTCCTCTTTCTGTCTGCTCCCACAGATGGTGGGCGACCAGCATTGCTCGTTGCGGGTGTCCACGCGCCAGGCCCAGAAGCAGCTCGAGCGCCACTCCCGGGTCGCGCTCGGATCGGTCAAAACGTTCGCCGATGTACTCGGCGAGATCGCCATCATCGAGTGGGCCGACCGGGATCGGCCGCGCTTGGTCGAACAGCGGTCTGCCCTTGCGGTTGAAAAGCTCGTCGAGCATCCCAGGCTCGGAGCCAGCGAACACGTAGCTGGCCTCATCGCGATGCAACTGGATCTTGCTGCGCAGCAGACCGTCCAGCCCATCATCGATGCGCAGGAAATCCTGGAACTCGTCGAACGCGACGACTGTGCGGATGCCTGACTTGGCGAAGATCCGCTTCGGCAAGTCCAGCAGGTCGGCGAGACGCTGGTTGTCCAGCTGGCGGATGTGCTCGGCCTGGACGCCCACACCGCCGGGCTGAGCCTTCACGGTTGCCTGCCACGACCGTGTGAGCGCCGAGACGGTGCGCCGCAGCGGCCCGGCAAGGCGCGCCAGATATGCCTCCTCGATCCGGCGAGCGGCCTCCCCGCGCGTCACACACCGATAGAAATCGACATGCACGGTGTGCAGCCCAGCCCGATCGGCCTCGGCGAGCAGGCGTAAAATGATCGACGTCTTCCCGTAACGGCGGGGCGCGGAGAGCCGTGTGTTATGACCTCCTTCGGCCAGCGAGAGCAGCTTGCGGGCCTCCTCGTCGCGATCGATCAGAGCGTCCGGTGGAAGCGGATCGTCGTAGACGAAGGGATTGAGCTCATCGGTCATCGGTACAGTGGACACTATACCAGACGGTATAGCAAACGCTATACCGCTAGACGGGCCACTGCAAGTGCGACGCACACGCCCCAGCGCTGCTGGGGGAACCCCTCCAGTCTTTCTTTTCTCACTCAAACATACATAGCAATACATACACCCTCCCCCGTTGACGGCCTGGTGGCTGAGCCGGCTTTGACGCTGGTTATTGCAACAGGTCGAACGCGGGCCGCCCCGCAAAACTTGGCGCGAACACGCTCACCGTCAACCCCACTCCTACCCCCAAACCCGCGAAGCCGGCCAAATTAGGACAGTTTTGAAATATCTGCTAAATCAGCGGGGAACCTCAGACCATGTCTTCTCGGCGGCTCCGTGTCTTAGTCTTCGAGCGGCGTTGTCCCGTTTAGATCGCCTCGTCGGATAGAGATGCAGGGGCCCACCACGAGAGCGGACCGGCCCCGGCACACCGTGGTCTTCTAATGGGCTTGACGTCATCCTCTGAGGAGCAGCTACGAGATGAACATGATGAGCAGGCGCCCGTACCGGGTCTCCTCTTTGAGACGGCCCTTGATGGGGAGCCACGTGCGATCAAGGACAGCCGCCATCTGGCTGCCGTCTTACCTCGTACACCCAAGATCGATGGATTGCCCGTCGGTCCAAGGAGGAAGCATGTCCCAAGCAACATCAATATCCGATAACACTGGACAGAACATCGTGCAGGAGCTCCAAGAGCTGTCGCTCGCGGAGATCGTGCCGAATCCCTCACAGCCTCGGCGTGACTTCGACCATGAGGCGCTTCAGGCGTTGGCGGGCTCAATCGGTGAGCGCGGGGTTTTGCAGCCGGTGCTCGTACGTCCTCGCGACGGGGGCAAGTACGAGCTGGTTGCGGGAGAGCGACGCTGGCGCGCGTCTGGAATGGCAGGCCTCGAGACGATCCCGGCACTGGTCTCGGCGTATGAAGATCTCGAGGCGCTCGAGGTGGCGTTGATCGAGAATATGGCGCGCGAGGATCTCAACCCCGTGGAGGAGGCTCGGGCCTGCACGACATTGATGAAGGAGCTGGGTCTGAACCATGGCCAGATCGCGGATCGTGTGGGTCGCAGCCGCAGCATGGTGGCGAACCTGGTGCGCTTGTTGGATCTGTCGGCGGAGATCCTCGATCTGCTGCAGCGAGGCGAGCTGGGCCTGAGTCACGGCCTGGCGCTGCTGGTAGCCAAGGATCCGCAGGTGCGCGACGAGCTAGCTCGTCAAGCGATCGAGCAGGGATGGTCCGTGACCGCGCTTCGAGCGCGCGCCGGTGAAAGCCGCGCTGCCGCGGGCGCGGGAAAAGATGCACCTACCGGGCGCCCGGGACGGCCAGCGGAAGCTCGGCGAGAGCGACCGGTCGACGTGGACGCTCAGAACGTCGCCAGGGCGTGGGGCGAAGTGCTGGGTGTCGCGGTGGAGATACGTCCCAGGCTCCATGGGCGGGTCCGGCTCGAGGTGGAATTCAACTCGCCCGAGGCGGCGCTGGCGTCGGCTCAACGATTCGGCGACACGGTCTCTCGAGGATCGAAGGGGAGCTGACTCCAGGCAGCGTGCCGTTGGCGCCACAGGCCCTCATCGCGAGGGCGGCGTCAACGGTCCAGTCCGCTTGGACCACCACCAATCCGAGAAAGGGAGATCTCGCATGACCACCGCCGCATTCGTTCCTCAACAATCCATCCGTCGGGCCGCGACAATCGCATGGGCGACTGCGCTCGGCCCGATTACCGCTCAGGCATTGGCGGAGCGCGATGACGTGACACTGCTCGCGGCCCGAGAGCAACTCGATGGGGCCGTCGAGTTGGAGCTCATGGAGAAGCACGCTGTGCTGGTCGGCTACCCCGATCTCTACACAGTCACTATCGCCGGTCGAAGATTGGCTCGCGAGCTAGCCGGGGCGGGCGGATATATCTATCCGGAAGGGCTACGTACCGCCGGTGTCAATATCAGGGAAGCCCGGCACATGATTGCCTGTGCCGGCGTGATAGCCGCATTGGAACGTCGCTATCCGGACCACCGCATCATCGGAGAGCGTGTGCTGCAACTCGATGAGCGCACACAGAAACGGCGACTGGCCAGCGTTCAGATCCGCCGTCATGGCCAGATGCGATCCCACGTTCCCGACGTTGTCATCTGGCCACCGGGTACCCCCGGAGAACCACCGCCATTGCCGATCGCGGTCGAGGTCGAGCTGACGCTCAAGTCCAACGAGGAGATCACCGCGATCTGCCGTGCTTGGGCTCGGTGTAGGTATGTCGAGGCGGTGCTGTATTACGTCGAGACCACGAACATGGCGGAAAAGCTCCTCGACACGATCGAACGCCTGAAAGTCGAGGAGATAATCGTGGTCAATCCCCTGATCGAGATCCTCAAACCACTGCCGGGGTTTCCGCTCGACGATCAGTAGTTGCCGCGCAGCAGTCGGAAGCGGAGTATCAAGCACCTCGCCGGTGTATGGACGCGCCAACCCGGTGGCCCCCAAGAGCTCCATCCACTCCTGCGGACGCAGGTCAATTGTACGCAGCCAACTCCGCCGGGAAGATAGAGATCACTCCCGCGCGCGCGAAGCTCAGTACGGTCCGCGCTGAGGCGTACTGTAAATGGTCTTATGAGCCGGCATCCCGTACCGCACGGAGCACCAGACGTTGACGCCGTCGCCGCGAGCGCCACCTATCGCGAGCTGATCGAGCGCTTGAAGCAGCGCATCCGCGAGTCTCAGGCCCGAGCGGCTAGAGCGGTCAACACCGAGTTGGTGATGCTGTACTGGTCGATCGGACGAGAGATCGTGGAGAAGCAGCAGACCAGCGGGTGGGGCGATGACATCGTCGGACGGATCGCCCAGGATCTCGCCGCGGACATCGGCTCTCCCCGAGGCTTTTCACGCCGCAACCTGTTCTACATGCGGCGATTCGCCGCGCTATGGCCCGAGCGGGAGAAAGTGCCATCAGTGATGGCACAAATCGCCTGGACGTCGCATCGCGTGCTGATGGATCGCTTCAGCGAAGATCCACAGCTTTACACCTGGTATGCCGCGAAGACGGCGGGGAACCACTGGTCAGTCCGGCAGCTCCAGGGTCAGATCAATCTGCGCTTGCACGAGCGCCAGGGTGCTGCCCTGACGAACTTTGAGATCGCGCTCGATGCCGCTGATGCTGAACGTGCTCTGCAAGCGACGAAGGACCCTTACGTGTTCGATTTCCTCGAGCTCTCTGAGGAGGCCAAGGAGCGCCAGCTCGAGCAGGCGCTGATCGATGACATCCAGAGCTTCCTGATCGAGCTGGGGAGCGGCTTCGCATTCTATGGCCGCCAGCGAGCGCTACTCGTCGGCGAGCGGGAGTTCTTCCTCGACCTCCTCTTTTATCACCACACTTTGCGCCGCTTCATTGTGATCGAGCTGAAGATCGGCGCCTTCTGTCCAGCCGGAGTACGTCAGCAAGATGAACTTCTATTTGAACGCCCTCGACGAGCAACTCCGGACTGGTGATGACCGCGAGAGCGTGGGCATCATCCTCTGCGCTGAACGTGACGAGGCCACCGCAAAGCTTGCGTTGCACCGCGTCTACGCACCGATCGCCGTATCAACCTGGACGACCGGAGGACCCCAACCAGAGCTACCGCCCGTCGAAGTCACCGAAGACGTACCCCAGGATCTCTCTGAGCTCAACGAGCTCGACGAGGTACGCACAAGGCTGATCGACCGTGTCACGCGTCGCGCGTCGGAGATCACCGACAGCGAGGCCGAGCAGGGCACCGATTGATGCTCATTCAGAGGATAGGTCGGTGCGTCGTTCATAATGGCCGACATGGCCGTTCAGTTGTCGCTGCTACACCAGCCTCCGGAGTTTTGTTAGTACGCGTCTGGGCCTTGCGATCAGGATTTCTCGCGGCGTGCAACAACTCCGCATGGCGTCTAAAAGCTGTTGGCGACTGAGCCCTGGACGGAAGAATCTCTGAGGCTCGTCCGCGTCTCGGGAGCTTGGTGCTAGCGACCTTCTACGGAGAAGCGCTGTCTGGTCCGAACGGACTTCGTGTCGTGCATATCAGATGCAACGCGTGCCTTTGGAGTAGGTTTATTCGCATGCATGATCTGCCTCTTCCTTCAGCCGAGTAGAAATCTGTTCTTGGTGGAGCAGTTCTTCCGGTGTGTATTGCACAGCTCTGAAGGTGACAATGCATTCAGCAAAAGCCTTCGCTGATGCAGGCGCGCCCCGCATGCTGGACGCGACGAGTTCATTAATTTGCTCTTGGGTCCATGAACGGGCTGATAGGGCGACCACTGTCGCCGCCGATTGCGGTTCTCTGGCTAGCGTTCTCGCTCCTTCTTCTTTTGCCGATACTTTGGCCGCGGGCCTCAGCGCTGGCGAGCTGGTTTTGTGGCGGCTTCCAGATAGTGCCCCTATGCGGACCACAATCGCAATACGGCGACTATGACGTACTTGGTTTTGGTGGTCATGATGTTGCTTTCCCACTCTCCCCGCCGTGACCGGAGCAGGCGCCTGAGATGCCCCCTGATTTGCTCCACATCCCGTCCGCGCATTCGACCGGGTAGCCGCGCCCGTTTTCGAAGTTCGGAATGCAGGTGTGGGTTGAACAGAAGCCGCCTTCCGGTGCTTTGGGTGCCGACGGCGGAACTGGCGTCGGGGCGGTGGCTACCGGGACCGGCCCGCTTGTAACTGAGATCGTCTTCGAGGACGGTGCCGGTGCCTTTACGCACCTGGTTGCCTTGCCCCTGATGACGTGTCCGTGCTTGTGCTCCTTGACGGTCACGAGCTTCTTGACGTATCCGTGCTTGCAATGAAGCGTGAGTGGCTTCTTGGCCTGCGCCGCGTCAGGACCGAAGCCGAGCGTGGCTAGGACCAATGTGGCGAGGACATAGGGGCGTATTTGGAGCACTCTGGGGGTAGGTATCGGTCCGTCCCGCCGAGGGCTTGAGCGCCGTATCCTCTCGCGCGAGCCACGCCCCGCCCCGGTCAAGCCCTGGTTCCCCGGCGTTTTCGGCAGCAGCGACGAAGTCTCCGCTCTCGCGTGTTTCAACGATGGGTAGCAAGCGGGTAGGAGGGGCTCTGTAACGCCCCGTCAATGCTGGCCGTTCGGGGTCCTTTGAACCTGTCTCCTCGCCTATTTGAAACAGGTCCTTAAACGCAAAAAGAGCCTCGAGGCCCACAGCAGAGGAGATTCGACGATGACGGCAACACAGAAGAGGCCCCGCCGCCCGAAGGTGACGAGGCCTCGTCACCGCCGAAACCTGCGACCCTGATTCATGACAGCCGAGCGATGGCCGTCAGGCGGTCGTGCTGGCGGCGGCAGGCTTACCGGCGGCCGTCGAGGACGACGTACTCGGGCCGCCACCCCGCGGGCAACCACGACCACAGCCGCAAGCACGCACGCCGCGACAGCCGTCACCCTCAACAACACACCCCCAGACACGCCCTACCGCCCCTGCATCGGCGGAGCAGAATCAGAGACGGTCAGTAGCCGGCGCGTCGACGACGAGCACGAGTATTCGTCAGACGTGCTTGGGTCGTATGGAGCGTTGCCACACCAGGCGGCAAGGCATTCAGGCTGCTGCCAGCCGACGCATCCTCAGGCGGTTCGTGATGAGCGTGGTGATCGCTACGAATAAAGCGTGGAATCTGCCACGGTCCGACCGCGGTTTCTGGTAATCAGTTCGTTTTCCAGCGACCCGTTGACGGAAAGCGTCAGGCTGTGTGTGACGCGTGCGCCGCCTGCGGCTGGACTGCCTCGAAATCCCCATGCAATACATCCGGGTCGAGGTCGAAGCCATTGGGCCAGACGACTGTGCCGAGCTCGGGATCGACTCGGACCTGGGCAAAGTAGCCGGGATCCTGCAGAGGTTCGGCCATCGGCCCCCAGAGATCGTTCGCTAGATCGACCTCGCGGACCAGGCCATCGGTGAACGTCAGCCGCAGCCGGAAACCGTCGAGAGCTTCGACGGCGGTGACACGGGGAAGGCTCAAAGGCTGGGTCATGGCAACGGATCAATCTTAGCGAGTTCCTTACGCGCTTGGGCAAGTTCCCAGTCGGCCCGAAGCTCGTCCGGATGCAGCTCAGCCCACTCACGGATGAGCCGCAACGCTCGCACGGGAAGATCGCCCGCCTGGAGCTCCCCGGTAACGATGTCGATCTTCGCCTCATACTCGCCATAGCGAGCATGGAAATGCGGTGGCGGGTGGTCGTTGCTGTACATGTTGACGACGATCCCATAGAAACGGCTGATGCTCGACATAGGCTCTCCGAATCGATTGAGCAAAGGACCATAGACCGAGCTTGGGACGCCTGAGGTGCTTGGCTGGAGCAGCTCATCGCTTTTTGCGCTTCGGCTTCGGCTTGCGGACGCACTTCCGCTCTTTTTTGTCACAAACCTCCGGAGCTGGAACACCGATTAATGGTGTAGCTGTTATATAACACGCCACCAATTTACGACCTCGGCTGGCTTTTTTGTAATAACCCAGCTGGCTTGGATGTTCGCCGGCAGAATCAGCGCGCGAAGTCGCGTCTGCCGACTGGGAGCTCGCCGCCAACGAACGGCCGCTGAAAGCGATCGACCCGCTGCGCTAGACTTGAGTCATGGACTACGTCTCTCCAGGAAAGCTCGTCCCCGTCACCAGCGTCGAGGTCATCGGCGAGTATCGACTGCGCCTCACGTTCAAGGACGGCGTCGTTGGCGACGTCAGCTTCGCCGATCGCGAGTGGAAAGGCGTATTCGAGCCGCTGCGCGACCCCAAGCGCTTCGCCAAGGTTTCGATCGAATTCGGTACGATCGTCTGGCCCGAGGACGGCTTGGACATGGCACCCGAGCCGCTGTACGAAAAAGCCTGCGAACACCAGGTCCGCGGACCGACACACATCGCCGCCTGAAGCGACGCAGGTCCCGGCACATTCGTCCAGCAGGCGCGACTTCGCGCGCTGATTCTGCTGGCCGAAGTCCGGGCCTGCTTTGCTAAAAAAGAACGAGCCACCACCCTCCACATCGGCATAACAAAGAACTCGGGCTTAAACACAAAAAGAGCCTCGAGGCCCACAGTGGAGGAGATGCGATCGCGCGTGGCGCGCTACGCTTTAGGCATGAACGACACGCTGAACCTGACGATCGTCTACGAGCCTGGGGATGACGGCTGGATCACGGTGTCGATCCCCGAGGTGCCAGGCGTTCTCAGCCAGGGCCGTACGCGCAAAGAAGCACGGGAGAACGTCATCGACGCACTTGCACTCATGCTCTCGCCAGAGCCCAGCGACGTTGACGACCAGCGCGAGCGCGAAGACCTGCAGCTGACGATCGCCGCGTGAACGTACGTTTGCGCAAACTGCTGATTCCGCCGGCCGCAATCCCTGCCTGCTTCTCAATAAAGAACGAGTCGCCATCACAGCCGTCGGAAGGCGAACTCTTCAGACTGAACAACCACTCGATCGATGGTGTAGCTGTTATATAGAACGCTACCAATTTACCACCTCGGCTGGCTTTTTTGTAATAACCAGCGTCAGAGCAGGCCTGGATGTTCGCCGGCAGAATCAGCGCGCGAAGTCTTCTCTTGTAACAACCCAGCAAAGCAGGCGTGGACATCCGCCGAACGAATCGGGCCGCGAAGTCGGCCCGTTCGGCGGACTGTCCACGACCTGCGTAGGCGCCTGCCGGCCGAACGTCCAAGACCTGCGAAGGCTTGGTAGCGTGCTGAATATATGAGTGGTTTCGAAGGTTTTCGCGATTCGCCGCAGGCGCCGTTCTACCGTTCTGGCGCCAGCTCGCCGGATGACACATGGACCGAGGCCGCAAGGCGGCTGGAGAAAATGATCGAGTCCGCCACCGCGGCGGCCAGGCACCAACCGATCGAGATGACCGTCGAGCGCGTGTGCGGCTGGCACCGGGGAATCTTCCTGAGCACATTCCCGCGCGAGGCCGGACACATCCGCTCCGACCACGAGCCCGCCGAATTCGCGATCCCGATCGAGACCGGCGGCAAGACCGTCACCACACCGATGCACGGCGTGCTGCCGCACAGCGAGATCCTCACGCGCCTGCGCGGCGCCTGCGAGACGTTCAACACCAAGCGCGCCGCGCTTGCGCGCCGGACGGGAACGCTCACCGCCGCCGAGGGCGCCACCCCGCCGGCAGAGCTCTACGCCGCGATTCTCGAGATCCACCCCTTCGTCGACGGCAACTTGCGAGCGGCCTTCGTCGCCCTGCAGGTCGGGCTCGCTTCGCTGGGACTCCCCGTCATCGACTTCCGGGGCGTGCTGGAGCACCACGACGAGTGCCTGGGCTGGGCGATGCGTAACGACGCCGATCGCACGATCGCACCGCTGGCCGAGCTGATCGTCGAACTGGCGCAATGACGGCGCAACGGGCCCACCACGCGCTATCCTCAGGGACATGACGACCATCCGATACCGAGACTTGGACCTCCCCCCCGGACTCTGCATCGCCGACGGCAAAGGCGTCAGACCGTGGGACGAGAACTCCGCCAAAGAGCTCGCCTTCTGCGCCATGGTCCTCTCCCAGGGTGCCGAGCGCGGCCAGCAGATGCTCGACGCGCTGGAGCAGGACGAGCACGCAGCGGCCGTCTCCAGCCGCTGAACCTCGCCGCCCTGCTGGCCGAAGTCCCAGCCTACTCCTCTAAGTTGGCGCCACCCGCTAAGGAGTCGCTCCTATTTAACTGTCGGCACTACGGTGTAGTTCCACTCTGGGTGGAACTCGTCTCGCTCGA